>JBHHXF010000779.1:0-1896 GCA_046756905.1 Anaerolineae bacterium
GAGGTTCCGCCCGCCGTCGAGCACCCCAACTCCTGCCGGCCCGGACTGTACAGACACAGGTCGTAGTTGGCCGGCAGGTTGCGAAGGGAGAGATGGATGAGGTCGCCGGCCTTGACGGCGAACTTGAAGTAGTCCTCGTCACTCCCATCGCAGATGTAGCTTTGGATCGCCCCAGGTGTCAGGAACCAGGCCTGGTCGAAGCTGTCGTTGGGCTCGTAAGCATCAGTACAGGTCGGCGTGGTGGTCGGAGTGGCCGTCGCCGTGGGTGTTCGGGTGGGCGTTTGGGTCGCAGTCGGAGTTGCCGTCGGCGTGCGAGTCGCAGTGGGCGACGGTGTCGCCGTGGCGGTGGGGCTGGGCTCCACCACCGTGTAGTGACACTCGTCCTGAGCCTTCGAGTTGACCAGGACGGCCACGAGTCGTCTCTGCTCAGCAGGAGCAGAGACAGTAGCCTGGAATCCGTAGAGCTGGTTGGCCACGACCGCGTGCTGGATGACCAACTGGCCGTCAGGATACACCCAAATCTGCACGGTGTCGTTCACATTCGCCCGATAGCGGATGTTGACGCTTGTTCCCACGGGGTAAGAGCGGTCGCACCCTTCCACCAGCCAGATGTCCACCTGAGGGATAACGCTGGTCACAGTTGGCGTTGGCGTCGGCACGTAGTAGCTGACGACCAGAGACGGCCTGTTGGTCGTGGAGTTGGCTGAGTAGAAGCGCCGCAGGTAATAGTCTCCACTGGTCGGCCCGCGCAGCTCCAGACCAAAGTTGGGGCTGGCGCCGAAATCGCGGTTGATCCAGTAGTTCTGGACCAGGCTCGTGACATCCCAGCCGTATGTGCGGGTCTGGGTGCCCACGCTGATCGTACGGTACGAAGTGGAGGCGGGCCGGCTGTTCCAGGTGACCGTGTTGAATGCCCAGGCGGACGTCACACGACGCAGTTGCACGCTCACGCTGCTCGACCCCAGAGCCTCGTACAGGTAGGCCTTGAAACCCGCGCTGGTGATGACCGCGTTGCTCGGAATGGCGGAGAGATCGAAGCCCACGTAGGAGCGGCGATCGTCCGGGATCTCCGCGTCCAGGTTTTGCACATCCAGCCTGGTGGAACTGCCGTAGTTCGTGGTCGGCGCCGCCTGGGAGATGTAGGCATCAGCCACGGGGTAAAGGGTGACGGTGGTCTGGCTGGGTTGCATTGCGCCCGGTGCTGCCCGAACGGTGGGCGACGGCGTGCTCAGGACCATCAGGCACATGGCTGTTAGCAAGATGATCGCTGCCGCCGGCAGCGCCAGGGTAGTCAGATGTCGTTGCGTGCGAAAGGTGGATGTTCTCATGATATTCTCCGTGGCCGAGTATCGGTCTGGGTTCCCGCTTGTCCTGAGGTCCCTCCTGAGGTGGTCACGACTCAAGATCGGTCTCGTCTTGAGGTGTTTCTGAACCGGTTTGCGCTTCCAGGAAGGCAAACAGAGTGGGCAGGTCCTGGAAGCTCTGCCGATTGCCGCTTACCGGGCTCTCCAGCGAAGCCCGCCAGACCCATCGGCCGTGGCTGCGCACCCGCTGCAAGCGCAGCAAGTAAGAGATGTATGAGCGTCGTTGTTCGTCCATGTCTGTCGCACGCATTTTAGCAAATGACCGTTTCCAAAGCGTTACCAGAGCCACATCCGTGTTCGGCAAGAGCCTGCCCTGAGCCTGTCGAAGGGTCTCCTGACCGCCGCCGGCTGCGTGCGTGGGGGGGGGATTGCCTGCCTCCCCCGCCAGGAGTGAAGCGGAGCGTAACTCCTGGCTACGTGTTTCGCCGCTCTTCGAGCTTGCGAAATGGCGATTTCGTCCCCGCAGCCGGCGAACTTCCGTAGGAAGTGGCGAAGCTGGTAGCCGTGAGTGTAGGTCGGCGCATATGAACCT
>JBHHXF010000780.1:0-1889 GCA_046756905.1 Anaerolineae bacterium
TAACTACTCAGGCCCCCCACTGCCGGCGGTTGAAACCGCGCCTACCATTGCGAAGCGACGTCCTGAGGTCCCTCCCGAGCCTGTCGAGGGGCCTGCCGAAGGGTTGCCGCGAATTCATTCGCCGGGCGGCGAAGTGGCTGAGTAGTTACGATTATAACAGACAAAGTCGCTGATATGAAACCAGGCTTGAGCCGGAGAATGGCTTTCGGTGTGGTAGACGGGTCTGGGGCGGTTCCAGAAATTAAACTATCCCAACTGCTCCCGCCGGATTGCCAAATCCGGCGGGCCTGGCCTGGATGGTTCGGCCACGCTCACCACAGGTTTGGCAATCCAGGCCGAGCGAAGTGGGGCAATTATCTTCCTGGAAACGCCTGGCACGCGAGCGACGCGAAATGTGGAGACCCTCCGCGTTTTACGTTTCGCGCGTCGAGTGTTATAATCTGTCCCAATGCAATTCGAAGGAACGACAACGAATCTGGAGTAAGCTATGATACAAGCAGCCATCGACTACGCCAGCTCTCACGCCGAGGCCCATCTGGACGAGCTGATGGAGCTGACATCCATACCGAGTATAAGCACGCTCCGCCAACACATACCCGACATTCGTCGGGCGGCCCAATGGGTGGCCGATCAGATGGTCAAAATCGGGCTGGAAGATGTTCGCATCTTCTTCACGTCGGGACATCCGGTTGTGTTTGGTCAATGGGCGAAGGCCGGCCCCGAAGCTCCCACTGTGTTGGTCTACGGCCACTACGACGTGCAGCCGGCTGATCCGTTGGATGAGTGGCGTACCGATCCCTTTCAGCCAACTATTGAGGATGGAAACCTCTACGCTCGCGGCGCTTCGGATGACAAGGGACAGTTCTTCACCCATCTCAAGAGCGTTCAGGCCTACCTGGAGACTCAGGGGACACTGCCAGTCAACATAAAGTTCATGATTGAGGGCGAAGAAGAGATCGGCAGCCCACACCTCAGCGATTTCATCAAGGAGCATCTGGAGCGTCTGGCGGCCGACGTCGCGCTCGTATCGGATTCTCACATCCTCGGACCGGATCAGCCGTCGATTCTGTATGGCTTGCGAGGAATGGCGTACACCGAAGTCGTGGTGACAGGACCTACCCACGATCTGCACTCCGGGGTATTTGGGGGCACCGTTCGTAATCCGGCCAACGCGCTGTGTGAGATTGTGGCCGCACTCAAGAATGAGGATGGCCGCGTCACCGTTCCGGGCTTCTACGACAATGTGCGGCTGGATGAGGCCGAGCGTGCGGCGTTGTCGACAGTTCCGTTCAGCGAAGACGGCTTGCGGCGGGAGGCTGGCGTGGATCAACTGTGGGGCGAGGCCGGCTACACCCCGCTGGAGCGCATCGCGGCCCGGCCTACTCTTGACATTAACGGCATCTGGGGCGGCTTTACTGGCGAGGGAGCGAAGACGATTATCCCGTCACGAGCCGCGGCAAAGATCAGCATGCGTCTCGTGCCAGACCAGGAGCCTGAGCGCATTTTCCAGCTTTTCAGCCGGCACGTTCAAGAACTGGCGCCGCCGGAGGTGCGCGTGGAGGTGCGCAGATTGGCTGACGCGGTACCTGTGTTGATTGATCGGGATATTCCTGAGATGCGATCGGCTGTGGCCGCGTACGAGAAGGGTTTTGGAAAGACGCCTGTTTTCACCCGCGAAGGCGGTACGATTCCGGTGGTGGGCGTGTTCGCGGAGAAGTTGCAGATTCCGACGATCTTGATGGGCTTTGGTCTGCCTGATGATCGGCTCCATTCGCCCAACGAGAAGTTCAGTGTCGGAAATTTCCACAAAGGCATTTGCACGTCGATTTATTTTCTGGATGCGCTGGGAGCGGATTAGCGGATAGGTGGTCAACGGATTGGCTTCGCCG
>JBHHXF010000781.1:0-1882 GCA_046756905.1 Anaerolineae bacterium
CCGCCGAACTCCTCCGCCAGCGCCGCAAAAGGCTCCAGCCGGCCCTCGATCACCTGCACCGCCTCCCCCGCGATCTCCAACTTCACCACCTCGACCTGCGGCGTGCTGGCCGCCGTGCCGATCGGGCTCCTGGCGGACAGAGTGATGGTCGCTGTCTGGGTCAGCGGGTCGTGCGGGAGCGGCACCGACCATGCCTGCTCGGCTGAACTCAGGCCGGCCATGGTCGCCGTGTAGAACACCTGCCCTGCTTGCACGATCGCTTCCACATCCAACGGGAGCAGCCCGTCGTTGGCCACCGTCACCGTCAGCGTGCCGGCCCCCACCTCCACCCCGCTCAACCCGACGTTCGGCGTCGCTGCCAGCAGGTACAGGTTCCAGCGCAGCCAACGATCGGCCGTCAGCGGGATCTCAGCCGGCGGCGGGTTGAACCCCTCGCCGACGCTCAGACCGACGGTGTAGCGATTGGTCGTCGTGATGCGCTGTGTGAAGGCGAGTGAGCTGGCGCCGTAGACCTCGGGGGTCCAGGCCAGGATGCCCTGCTCGTACAGCCAGTCCATGGTGCTGCCGCTGCCGGCGTACAGCCCGCGCGCCGTCCAAGTGTGAGGGGCGCCGCGAAAGCCGTTCACCTCGGTGAGCTGGCTTCCTTTGCGAGAAAGCATCTCGTACCTGAATCGGTCTGGTAGATCAGCGTCGGCGGACCAGCCCCAGGGGTGCAACAGCAGGTCGGCGCCGGAGTGGAAGCTGGAGGCCGCCACGATGTTGGTGTGGTTGTCTACGAAATCCCGCACGGCGCGGGTCTCCGGCTCGGAGAAGGGGGCCGGCCCTCGGTAGATCTCTGTTGTGGAATCGTTGTTGCCCGATTCCCAGTGGCTGTCGTAGTTGCGGTTGGGGTCCACACCGCCGGGCGGGTCCTCGCCGGCCTGCCCATCCGCGTCGTCGTCCGTCTGCGGGACCTGGCTGGCGGGGCTATCGAAGATGCCCACAAAAGTGCGGGTGATCACGTGTCCGCTCCAGCCACCCGCGAAAGGATCGTCGGGATGCTGTGCCACCCACTCCGGGTCAAACTCGAAGTGGTACACGTCGTACGAGCCGAAGCCAGCTCCCTCCCGTCCATCCTCGTCGAAGATGCCGTCCCCGTCGTCGTCGCTGGCTGTGGGGTTGGCCGTCTTGCGCTGTCGCTGATCCGAGCTGAGGAAGATGTCGTTGCCATCTGGGTTGACGGATGGGATGGCGTACACCGTGCGCGTGTCCAGCAGATGCGTCACCAGCGGATCATCGCCGTGTCGCGATGCCAGGTACCAGGCGAAGTACAGCACCACCTGGGCGCTGATGGTCTCGCGGGCATGGTGTTGGCCATCTACGTACAGCGCAGGCCGGCGGTCGGGGTTGCCCGTCGCTTCGTTACCGATCCGCACCGCCAGGATGGGCCGGCCCTGCCACGACTGGCCGGCCGGCGTCACCTCCACCAGGTCCGGGTAGGCGGCTTCCAACTGGTTCAAGAACACCACCACCTCAGCCGACGTCGGATAGTGCGTGAAATCGACGGCGAAGGAGGGATCGGGAAGAGGGATGTCGGTTGGCCGGCGGCCGAGGGGCTGCGACAGCCGGTTCGAGACCTCACGCGGAGCCAGCGCCTCCACAGAGTCGATCCAGTAGAAGCGGTGGACTATGGGTGAAGGAGGGCCAGCCTGGGCTCGGCTCAACGTTAATAGTAGCAGGCACACGGACACGGAAGCCACAAGCAGAGCCGTCACAGTTCGTGCAAAAGGTGAGTTCATGTTTGTCAGTGTTCATTGTATACCACAGTGGGTGAATGATCAACTATAGGTAACTACCCAGCCCGCCGTGACGAGCAATGAATTGCCCCCTTCGGCAGGCTCAG
>JBHHXF010000782.1:0-1881 GCA_046756905.1 Anaerolineae bacterium
CGTCGCCGGCTTTCCTGAGCATCGTCGCGGCGCCGGCTATGAGCATCCTGGATAGCCAGGTGGTCAAAGCCCACGGCGGCACCGACGCCGCTGATGCCGATCAAACCGACCAGGCCAAAGACTGGCTGAATCAGAACTCAGCCGGCTCCGGCCCCTTCATGCTGGCCGGTTGGACGCCCAAAGGGGAGATTGTGCTGGAAGCGAACCCCAACCACTGGCGAGGAGCGCCTGAACTCGATAAGGTCATCATCAAGCACGTAGCCGATGCATCCACGCAGTTGGAGCTGCTCCAACGCGGCGAGGCCGACATCGTGCACGCGCTGGACATGGGCCTAGTGGACCAGGTCTTGGACGATCCCAATCTGACTCTGATCACAGGCCAGACCCTCAACATGACCTACCTGGCCATGTCGCCCGATCACGAATTGGGTGGGCCGATGTGGTCGCCCCAGAGTTCGACCGCTCTCAACGGGAGGCAGCGGTCAGGAACCTCATCCAAGTATGGATGGACGACGTGCCCTTCATCATGGTCTACCAGCCCCAGCAGTTGGTGGCTCTGTCCACAGAAGTCAGAGGTTTCGTCTATGACCCCATTCTCTTTGCTGACTTTTCCGACGTGAGCAAGTAGATTTCTACGTTGGCTCTCACCCATCCCCTCGGCTTTGCTCAGGCCTGCACTGAGCCCAGCCGAAGTGACAGGCCCCGCCCTTCGGGCACGGGGGGAGGGAGAGGGCAGATCAAGGAGGACACCAATGCTCGTATTGAGGTTAGTCGAAGTGAAAGAAAGAACGTTGCTGCGATTATTGGTTCTACTGGCATTGAGCCTGGCTTTGGCAGCCTGCCAGCCTATGCCAACGCCGGCCACACCGACCCCCCTGCCCACCGTGGCAGCGACTCCCACGGTGCCAGAGGCCGAGCCTCCGCTGCGTATCGAGATCACGTCCGAGCCGGCTGAAGGCTCCATCGTCTTCCACGTCACACTAACCAACCTGGCCTCGTGGGAGATGACCGACGTGGTGGGAACCGCCACCGTCCCAGAGGGCATAACCGTGCTCGAGGCCTACTCTGCAATCCCCGGCGTGACGTCCAGCTTCAACGCGGACGCCCCTACCGACTTCACCTTCACGCTGCCGCGCCTTGGGGCCGGGAAGGCGGTCGAGCTGTTCACCTACCGGCTGGAGGCCGGCCCCGGCACCTTCATCTCCACCCAGGCCTCGGCCTCGTGGCAAGGGGAGGTCCCAGGCCAGGTTACCTCGGCTCCGGTGGAGATCTCGATCGCCGTGCCGATCCAACCGGCCGTCCCACGCATCACCACCCTGGCTCTGTGCCTGGAGGTGAGCGAGGAGGGTCGGTGTCTCTCGCCCGAGATCGAGTTTCAGCCCGACGTCACGGTCTACTACGTCTTCACCTACGAGAACCTGTCTCCCTCCGACGAGATCGTCGAGCGCTGGTTTCTCGATGACAAGGAGTGGACCGAAGCTACCCTCAACACGGACTTCATCCTCAAGGTCGGAGGGGACAGCGGGCGCTCCGCCAGCGCCGGCATAGACCTGAGCGAAGGCTGGATCGCCGACGTGCAGAGCGCTGGCTGGACGGGTCCGGGCCGGCTGGAGATCTGGCTGAACGGCGAGCTGGCACAGACGGTGGAGTTCACCGTCCTGCCGGCAGCCCCCTCCGCCCAGAGCACCCTCCTGGTCTACAACACCGTCGAGCGGCTGCTGGCCGGCGACCTGCTGCACACCGTCACGATCACCGACGTCCAGGCCGATCTGACCGCCTTCCCACCTGACTGGCCCGTGGTCGGCGTGGGCACCACGGACTGGATAGGTCGCAACGGCGAGATGATGCCGGATGGCACCGCCGGCAACCCCCACTTCTGGT
>JBHHXF010000783.1:0-1874 GCA_046756905.1 Anaerolineae bacterium
TGCCAGTGCCTACCCCGACCTCCAGCACGCGGCCGGCCTGCACGCGCGACCACAGCTCCTGGCGCCACCGTTGGAAAGCCGAGCGCTCGGTGAACCACTCCATCGCGTCGTACACTGGCGCGATGCGGTCGTAGCGCGCTTTGGTGGCGGCTGTTTCTTGATCCAGGTCAATAGCTACAGACATAGTTTACTCCAACGTCTTCAGATAATCCAAAAGGTCGTCCAAATCCCGTTCGGACATGCGCCAGCGGGGCATCGGCCACTCCAGGGGCTCGCCGGCCGGGTCGATGCCCTGGGTGATGGCCCGCTTGATGGTTTCGTCGGTGTAGGGTGGGTGTTCTGCGTGGGCATCGTCGTGCTCACCCCCGGTCAGTGTGCTGTAGCGAATGTCTGGTGCTTCGAAGGTGCCCATCATCCCTTCGGCAAGCTCAGGACGCCGCATATTCACCCTCCCGCCCCGGCCGTCGGTCCCGTGACAGGTGGCACATGTCATCATCCCTGGATGCATCGCCCCCATGCCGGCCATCTCGGCTGTGATGGGCTGACCGGAATCGCTGGTCGCTGTGAAGAAGATCTGCTCACCGTTGGAACGGAACTGCCCCGGAAACCGATCGAACGGTTCCCACACCGGGCCGGCCATCTGGCGCAAACCCAGACCTCCCACCAGCAGCGCAACGCACGCCACCAGGATCAGCCCGACCACTACGCCGGCGCCGACGACCAGGAGCCAGCGAGTCTGGGTGTTCATACGGCGTCCCCCTCCTGCAGTGGTGTCCCGCAGTGGGGACAGACCTGCCAATCAGTCTGGACTGGCCGGCCGCAGCTCGGGCATGTGTCTTCTGATGTCGAGTGCGGGCCTTGGCCGCCCCGGGCGGTGCCAAGGAGCCAGACTGCACCCAGCACCAGCAGGGCAATCAGGCCCAGTGGGAAGAGGCAGGCCAGCAACCACCAGAACGCGCCGAAGCCGCCCATCATGCCGGGGCCCATCATACCAGGCCCCATCATGCCGAAGCCCATGCCGCCAAGCCCCCAGAATAGGCCCAGCAGCAATAGCCCACCTAACAGGACCGCAACAACGACCACGCCAAAGACCGCCAGCTCACGACCTGTGATATTCATTTCCTCCGTTGCCTCCTAAGAGCAGTTCCTCTCGTCGATGATTGGCACGGCCGACCGCAGATGTCTGGGGCTGCACCCGAACTCGCATGCCATCCACACTCATGATCGTCACCCGAGAGCCGGCCGGGATAGGCTGGCCTGCCCCTCGGGCGGAGCCTCGGGACGAAGCCACAGCCTGCCACAGCTCCCCCTGATAGCGCACCCGCCCTGTCGGCGACAGGTCAGTCACCGCCTCGGCTCGTGCGCCGATCATACCCTCCGGTCCTGTCGTGACGGGGCGGTGCATGGCCCGCATGATGGACCAGTAGACCAGCAGCGAGATCGCTGTCAGCACCAGGTAGGCCGGCAAAGCGATGGGCAGCGGCAGCACCGCGAACAGCCCCAGGCCGGCCACCGACATGATCAGCAATAGATGACACCACATCACGGTTCCTTCACATCAGCTCGGATCTCCACGGTCGTCTCGGGCATCTCCGGGTCATCTGAAGCGATGTAGATGATGCGATAGATCGGGCCCTTGTCCGGGTGCAGCCCGGAGTTGTAGTCGATGGTGAGGGTGGCCTCACCATCCGGCGGGATGGTCATAGGCTCCACCTTGGCCGAGGTGCAGCCGCAGGAGGTCGCCACCGACTCGATGCGGAGCTCCTTCTGGCCGGCGTTTCGCACCGGCAACTGAACGGTGGCCACCTCCCCTTGCCGGACCTCTCCGAAGTTGTGTTCTGTCTGCGGCAGGTCGATAGCGGGTTGCCCGCCCT
>JBHHXF010000784.1:0-1870 GCA_046756905.1 Anaerolineae bacterium
GCCGGCCTGGGCCATCATCGCCAGCAGCCCCGTGGTTTTCAGCGTCACGGTCTTGCCGCCAGTGTTCGGCCCGGTGATGACGAGGACACGAAACTCATCGCCGATGTGAACATCAATCGGCACCACCGTGGCTGGGTCCAAGAGCGGGTGGCGAGCTTGCTTGACATCCATGAAAGGTTTGCGGATGCGCGGAAATGGATTCTCTTGCGTGGGGGAGCGGCGTTGCGGGCCGGCTGTCGGGTCCAACCGGTACAGGTCGGGTGGCGTGGCGTTGAGCGAATAGGCGTACTGGGCTTTCGCGAAGGCCAGGTCGATGCCGGCCAGAGCTTCGACGGTCCAACGGATGGCGTCGGCCTGTTCCGCGACGAGTCCCGATAGCGCCCGCAGAATTCGCTCTACCTCGCGCTCTTCTTCGATCTGCAGCCGGCGCCATTCATTGCCCATGTCAACGACAGACAGCGGTTCGATGAACAGCGTAGCGCCACTGGCGGAAGTGTCGTGCACAATGCCAGGGATTCTACCCTTGAACTCCGTCTTCAAGGGGATAACGTATCGCCCCTGCCGCTGTGTAACCAGTGGTTCCTGCAGGTATGGAGTGTTGCGTCGATCTCTGACAATGTTCTGGAGCCGGCCCAGCAGACGGTCGTGGGCTACCCGCAGATCGCGTCGGATTCGCGCTAGTGCCTCACTGGCCTGGTCTTTCACCTCACCGTCATCACCGAGAGCCTCGCTGACGGCATCAACCAGCGCCCGAGAATCATCGATGCGCTGTGCGATCTCGATCAGATGCGGGACGTCAATCTCGGCGCGCAGGATCGTGCGCTTGAGGACACGGGCCCGGGCGAGGGTATCGCGAATATCCAGCAATTGCTGTGGCAGCAGGATCTTGCGCAACTCAGCATCACCGACCTCTGGGCGCACATCGTGGGCGCCGCCCATGGGAATGTGCCCACCGTGGCGATCGAGCAGCGCACGCGCCTCGGTTGTCTCCGCCAGCCGGCTGGCGACCAGGTCGAAGTCGGTGACGGGTTCCAGGTGCAGCGCCAGGCGATGGCCGGCTGAGAACGTGGTGTGGTCTGCCAACTGCCGGCGGATCTTGTCGAATTCGAGTGCTCGGATGGATTTCGGGTTCATGGGTTTAGCTGATCGGTTCCCCTTTCATGCATTGTCCAGACCTCCGAGGTTTTGGTCGCAGAAGCAGTCACCTTGGGATGTGGGTGGGGTTCCGAAGCCCGGGATACAGCCGTTTGTGCGGAAACCTCGGAGGTCTTCTCAGGGTACCAGCGACTGTGCCAGTTCGCGGCCACGATCCATTGCACGGATGTACAGGCTCTTGAGTTGTTCACTGCCGGGTACCTGGCCTTCGATCAGGTAGGCCTGGGCCGCCTGTCCGACGGCGTACGTGCCGGCGTAGGCCACCGCGATCTTCGGCACGATGCCCACGATCGGTATCAGACCGACCATCTCCCGGGCGATCTGACGCCACAGGAAGCCGGCGCCGATCACTCCCACCAACTCGCCGATGACCGCGACGGGGGAGGTAGGCCGCCCGGCAGCCAGCGCCAGCTTGTAGACCATGATGAGCTGGTTCTTGGTCAGGATGACGATGTCAGCCATGTTCAGCGGAATGTTCAACACCGGCACCGTCTCGGCGATGCCGGTGGAGAAGGCGTAGATGGCGTTGGCTCGCGCTGTTTCGTCGAGCAGCCAGTCGCCGTACGCTTCACGCAGGATGGGCAGCCGGCGTGCGGCCGCCAGCGCGCTCTCTCCGAGTTGTCTGACTATTATGGGGCTGAGTATCTTCTCGACGTGTTCGCGGTCGATAGCGGGCAGGCTCGCTTGCTGGATGGCTGGATGGCTGGATGGCTGG
>JBHHXF010000785.1:0-1870 GCA_046756905.1 Anaerolineae bacterium
CCTCGATGGGCACGTTGGCGGTCATGATAACCTGGCCGGCCCGGTCCCCTCCCCAGTGAGTCCGGTTGCCAATGAAGCTGAGCAGTGGGGCTTCCGTCGCATCGCTGCCGGCGTAAACCCGGTGCTCCGAGATGATGTAGATGGCCATGCCGGCGTTCGGGTCCGGGCCTCGGTAGATGCGACCGTCTGAAAATGTGTACTGAATCTCGTTGGTAATTGTCCGGAGCAAGCACATTTCGTCGATAGTGAACACAGATGGGTTTGTCGTGTCCGGCCCCACCCACACCTGGTTGTTGTCAATTGTGTAGGCGACAGGCGAACTGAGGTCCGGGCCGGCACGGAGCCAGATCGGCATGGCCCCCGGCTGCCTGATGAGGAGCGGCAGCAACACCCTGGACCGTGGGCTATCGTTTTCCAGACCATTGGCCCTTTGTGGCGCCGCCGGCCCGCCCACAGATACCATCGGATTGATGGCCGCTGCAACCACGAATATCGTGGCGAGTAGGTTCCTCATTGACCCATTACTCCCCGCCAACCGGTCGCAGGTGTCTGGACAACGCGCTCTCAGAGGTTGTTAGTGGGCGCTCGGCCAGCCGGGCTGCGACAGTAATCCGCCGGCCATCCCGCACGACGTCCAACGTCACCCTTTCACCAACCGCATGTCTTGCAATCAATCGATTCAGATCCGATTGGCTTTGCACAGGCTGTCCGGCGAGAGACAGGATGACATCCCCACCCCTGTCCTGTACACCGTAGGCCAGTCGAACGCGCTGTCTGCCGGCACGCAGGCCGATTCGTGCTGCGGGTGAGTCGGAGTGGATCTCCTCGATCAATAGCCCGTGTTCCACAGGCAGACCAAGACCCCGGGCAAGTGTGGCGTCGATGGGCCGGCCTCTGACGCCCAGAAATGGATGGCGTATGCCGCCTTGCAGAACTAGTGCGTTGGCCACCCGCAGAGCGGTGTTGCTGGGAATCGCGAAACCGACGCCAACCGAACCTGACGAGGGTGACTCGATGCGCGTATTGATACCGATTACCTGACCGCCAGCGTTGAGCAAGGGTCCGCCCGAGTTGCCGGGATTGATGGCCGCGTCCGTCTGCAGCACCCCCTCGACGTCTGGCGCGTACGGATCGTCGCTCAGTAGTTGTCGGTTGACAGCGCTGATGTGCCCAACTGTCAGAGAATGGGACAGCCCGAACGGGTTGCCGATGGCGATGGCCAGATCGCCGACCTGCATCCTGGCGGAATCGCCGAAGTTCGCCACAGTCAGGCGGTCCGGCTGAGCCTCGACCCTCAAGACAGCCAGGTCGGTTGCCATGTCATAGCCGACAATGGTTGAAGCTGCTTGGCCAACCCCGGGCAATTGGACTACGATGTCCTGATCGTTCTGGGCTCCCTTGATCACGTGGTAGTTGGTCAGCACGTAGCCGGCCCTGTCGAAGACGACACCAGAGCCGGTGACGCCAACTGATTTCACCTGGATGTTGGCCACAGCCGGGCTCACCCTCGCGTAGATGAGATTGATGGCTGCATCACCGGTTTGCTCGTTCCAGACGAGAAATCCGGCGGCCAAAATGGTCACTGCCAGAATGCCGGCCAGGGCTGTCAGCAGGACCAGCCGGCGGGTCGTCGCCTCTTCGGCGGACCCTTCTCTATAGCCCCTTTCGTGTGCGTCCTGCAAAAGTCGCGCAGTGGCGAAGGCGGACTCTTCACGTGCTCGCAGAACGACTAGCAGTGACGGGTCTCCATCCCTGGCTCGTTCAACAGACATGGGCTTGCCGGCACCCTCACCCGCGAACTCGTGAATCGGATGGAAGCTTGGTTGGTATCCCTGCAACATCTGCCATTACCCTCGCTCAAACCACCTTG
>JBHHXF010000786.1:0-1865 GCA_046756905.1 Anaerolineae bacterium
CAGCATGTCATTGCGAGCGTTTTGTGCGAAGCAATCTCCTGCATACATTGGAGGAGATTGCTTCGTCGTGCCTCCTCGCAATGACATCCGGGTAAGCAGAGTCAAAAACATTGTCTTAAAGTACTACTCAGCCCCCCGCTCGCCAGGGACGACAGTCCCGGGCTTTTGCGGCGAAAACTTACTATAGCAGGCCGCTGGATTGTCATCCAGCTAGAGCGAGGGTAACGTGGTAGTCGAGATCTATGAGACAACAGTTGACCCGGCCTACGACTTCGATGGCAGCGGCACGGTAGACGTGGCCGATCTGACCCTCGTGGCCGGCCGCTGGCACAGGTGATCTCGCGGGTATTACATTCCCTTTACAATACGGCCGTCTTTTTCTTACACGTTCGTGCTATACTATCGGTGAAGGAGTGTTCCACGAACTATCCATGGGAGTGTCGTAAAATGCACAGGAAAGTGTTTCTGCTACCTCTCATCCTCTTCAGTATCCTGGCAATGAGCCACGGGCAGAGCCAGGCCCAGGGAGAGCCGCGCCGGCCGCGGGCGGCCGGCGTTGAAGAGTCGCTTGCCAGCGAGCAGTCGCCCATCGCCGCCGGCTTCTTCGGTGTCGGCTACGCCCAGTGTGAAAATACCCTCAAGTGCGATCTGGCCGACACCTACGCCGGCCTCGGCGCCCAACGGGTCAAGATCGCCAACATCCAGTGGGGTAACATCGAACCGAATCCCCCGACGGACGGCCAACACGACTACCAGTGGTGGAGCCTGGACCACCTGGTCTCCAACTGGCAGGCCGCCGGCTACGAGGTCTGGATCCTCCTCCGCGCCCGCTGTGACTGGGCCGGCGTGGAGCCTTACGATCCGGTCAGCGGCCTGGCTGCCAGCACCATGCCCCAGGATCAGTACCTGGATGACTACCAGGACTGGGTCCGGGCTGTGGTGGAGCGCTACGACGACGACGGCGTGGACGACGTGGGTGATTGGGCCCACGAGCTCCTGGCCCCCGTGCGCATCTACGAGTTCGAGTCGGAGGCCCAAATCCCGGTCCAGTGGCAGGGCCGCAGCCGTGAGACGAATATCCAGGACTACCAGGAGCTGCTGGGGCTGGCCCGCCAGGCCGCCCAGGATGCCTACGCCGATGTCCAGATCGTCCTGGCCGGCGTCGGCGCCACCGACATCTTCGACGACTTCCCCAGCGACGAGCAGATGGAGGAGCACATCGCCGCGCTGGAAGGCGAGTCGGAACTGCTCTTCCGCGAGGCTATCACCTTCACCCAGCAAACCCTGGCTGCATCGGACCTCTACGACATCGTGGAATTCCACGCCAACTCCAACTACACCGGGATGTACGGGGACGTGGAGTGGATTCGGGGGATGATGCCGGACTCCAAGCCGCTGTGGGCCGGCGATGCCTCCAGCGCCCCCACCCTGGTCAAGGCCTCGGACTGGGACTTCCACCCGCCCTTTGGTGAGACGGGGGAGCAACTCTACCAGGACCTCAAGAACGAGGACCCGGCGACACTGGCCTGGTATCGGAAGGAGCAGGCGGAGCTGACGGCCAAGAAACTGGTGGTGGGGCTGGAACTGGGGCTGGAACTGGTCTCGCCGGGCAACCTCACCGACTGGCCCGAGCTTTTCAGCGGCAAGAACTGGGCCTACCAGGGCATGGTAGACGGCGGGATGTGGACCTACAACCCTGACCAGGACGCGCCCCGCCCGGTCTTCTACACCTACCACCTGCTGGCCGAGAAGCTGGCGGACGCCACGGCCATCGAGCGGCTGAGGCTGGTTCCCCAAACCGACCCGCAGATCACCGACACCGACCTGGGCCGGGCCCCCGAAATCTACGCCTATCGGGTGACGAC
>JBHHXF010000787.1:0-1865 GCA_046756905.1 Anaerolineae bacterium
TTATTTGATTCTCATTCCTCAGCATGACACGGCGCGGCGGTTGCGACAAATAGCCATTGGCTCGCCAAGCAGCAACCCACTCGTGCGTACACTACCACCCGGCGAGGGTTTGGTGGAAGCACTCGTGTTGCTCCCCCTCCCAAGGGTTCGGTGGGGGAGGAAGTGCCTTGCATTATGTCGAGCATAGAAGATTATGTCGATTATTTTTTGGGTTATGTCGAGAACAACGGGGTGATAGGATGACAATCAGTGATGCGATGGCACAGTACCTGGATCATGTCAAGGCTTCCCAGTCCCTGGGAACAGCGCGGACCTACGCGACCGGACTCCGACACTTCGCTCGATACCTGGCAGATCATGCGATTCCCCCTGACACGACCGGCGTAGAGGCTCTGACGCTCCCCCTGGCCTCCGGCTTCATCACCTGGCTCTACGACTACCTGCTGGATGAGGTGGCCGGCGGTCAGCCGGAGAAGATCTCCGAGGCTACCAAAGGCACCTACTTCTCGGCTATCTCAGGGTTCTTCGAGTATTTGATCATCGAAGCCCAGTTATTACCCATGAGCACCGATGAATACGACCGGTTGCGCAAGGCTTTGGCCAGAGCCGCCAAGCGACAACGGCGAAGTGAGTTGCCCCCCGACAAGCTCCCCTCTCAGGAGATCGTGAAGGCGCTGAGAGCAGAAGCCCGCAGACCGCTGGAGCTGCGCGAGGACATCGCACCCGGCGAGCGACGCCGGCAAGAACTGATCCGGCTGCGCAACATTGCAATCATAGAAGCCTTTGTGAGTTCTGGCATGCGGGTGGGCGAACTGGTACGCCTGGAGCGCGGCCACCTGCTGTACGAAATCCAGGGGGCCGTCGTCAAATACGCCAAGGGCAAGAAGGAGCGCGAGGTGCTGTTCTCCAACGCTGCCTGGCAAGCGATCCAGACCTACCTTCGAGCTCGCCAGGATGGCGCTCAGGACATGCCTGGCCGGCAGCCGAGGCCCATCGCCGGTCAGCCCGTCTTTGCGCGCCACGACCGGCGGGCCGGCTCACAGGTCCTGCCTCTGTCTACGCGCAGCGTGCAGAAAGTCTTCCTCGATTTGGCCGGACGGGCCGGCATCCTGGAGCGCTTCCACCTCACTCCTCACACCCTGCGCCACTTCTTCGCCACAGAATTCCTCAGCGAAACTGGCGACCTGGCCCTGACCCAGTACGCTTTGGGCCACGCTTCACCCACAACCACGCGCATTTACGCTCAAACCAGGCGCGAGGACTACCGTCGCGCCCACGGCCATGTATTCGGCTCAAGACGCCGGCGTCCGAAGGATCCCTCGGACGATCTGTGAGGAATCGAAGATAATGGCTAGATGGCTAGATGGCTGGATGGCTGGACGGTACCATCCAGCCATCCAGCTTCAACCAGACCTCGGAGGTCTCAGCGACTTGCCCCAGCCGGTTTTCGGTCAGTTTCAGGCCGGCAACACCCCTGAGTGTTTACCCGGAAACCTCCGAGGTCTTGACCTGGTCCACCACCGCCGCCCATAATTCCAAACCTTGCGAAGGTTCCATGTGACCCTGGCAATTGGAGTATCGTCGGCTGAAGAAAGGCTACTCCGGCCACGAAGTTCGCGCTGAACCTTCGCAAGGTTGGGTTGTGATGACGGAGACCTCCGAGGCCTTACCTAGTCCACTACCGTCGCCCTGAATACCACGTGCTTGTGCCGGATTATCGATCCCGCGAAGTCGCCGGCCGATAACTGGATCGTGGCGGGGCTGTTATAGCAACTTTCCAGTGCAAAGCCCTGATAGCTTGCCGGCAGGCTCACGCTCACCTCAACCCCGCCAGACACGTCGATGCCGGCGAAGTAGACCATGCC
>JBHHXF010000788.1:0-1859 GCA_046756905.1 Anaerolineae bacterium
ACGCCCCAACCGTAGACCTGTCCCTCATCATCGTCAACTGAGGCTGGCTGCCGTCGCCAGACGATCCCGAAGTCCGACAATGGTCAGACCAACGAGTTCACCCTGACGATAGTGGTAGATCACATCGTCGTCCAGTTCGCTATCCGTTGCTTGCTGCGGCTTGCGGAAGCTCACATATAGAACATCGGCCTCTTCATCGTAGTCAATCCAGATATGGCGCGAGAGAGCCAGCAAGGGTGATAAGGGCCTCAGAAGCCTATCTATTTCGAGCGTTGCCATAGAATTCCTCGCTTCCAGACCTTCTCAATATGAGAAGTCATAAAGGCCGTAATAATAAATCCATCCGTGGAGTCTATCTCTCGATAGACCACAACCAGATGTTTCTCGGTGATAGGAGTTTCCGGATAACGTCGGGTAGCGATCAGACTCCCAGCCCATCCCTGAATGATGTCATCAGGGTCAGCTACTGTCTCCAGAACCCAATCGTGGAGTCCGGCCATATAGTCATGCGCCTCTACGATGTGTGCCCATCGTTCGTGCGTCAGGCGAATAACCACACCATTGCGGGAGTCGGCGACAGCCAGAACACCTTCCATCGGAAGATTCTAACATGAAGCCTCCTGAAAGACAAGATGTGCCTCTCTCCACAGACCTCTCCCTCATCATCGTCAACTGGAACACCCGTGACCTGCTGGCGCAGTGCCTGGAATCGATCTGGCAGAACGTTTCAACGTTCGAACGTTCAAACGTTGAAACGTTCGTCGTCGACAACGCCTCGACCGACGGCAGCGCCCAAATGGTGCGCGAGCGCTTCCCCTGGGTGCGGCTGATTGAGAACGCGGAAAATGTAGGCTTCGCCCGGGCCAACAACCAGGCCATCCGGGCAAGTTCGGGTCGATACGTGCTGTTGCTGAACCCGGACACGGAGGTCCGGCCCAGCGCGCTGGAAAGGCTGGTCCGCTTTATGGAGGCCACTCCCCAAGCGGGGGGGGGCGGGCCGCGGCTGCTCAATCCGGACGGATCGCTCCAGCCCTCGTGCCACCCGGCCCCAACGCTAACCCGCGAACTGTGGCGGTTGTTTCACCTGGACGCGCTGCGGCCCTACGCCCTGTACCCGATGGCCGGCTGGGACCCGGAGACGCCTCGCCCGGTCGAGGTGATCCAGGGCGCCTGCCTGCTCCTGCGCCGGGCGGCTTTGGAGCAGATAGGCTTGTTGGATGAGGGTTACTTCATCTACTCCGAGGAGGTGGACCTGTGCTATCGCTTGCGGCGGGCCGGCTGGCGGCTGTACTGGCTGCCGGCGGCCCGGGTGGTGCATTACGGCGGGCAGAGCACCCAACAGGTGGCCGCCGAGATGTTCTTACGTCTCTACCGGGGCAAGCTGCTCTACTTCCGCAAGAACCACGGGCGGCTGGCAGCCCAACTTTACAAACTGATCCTGCTGGCCGCCGCCCTGGCCCGGCTGGCGCTCGCGCCCCTGGCCTGGCTGGAGCGGTCGCCCCGGCGCCGGCGGCATCTGGCCCTGGCCGGGCGCTACGGGCGCTTGCTGCGGGCTCTGGCGGGGTTTTGAGGGGGGCGGCTATTTACTGTCAGCGGGTGCCGGCGAAGGGTCCAGGAGGTTGATACCATCCTGGCGGATGTTGCGATAGAGCAAAGTTTGCAATTCCTCCAGTTTGCGCCAGTGGGCCTGGCTCCAGACGCGGGTGGAAAGATAGATGTCGTGCTCCAGCCAAAGCTCAACCGCCAGGTAGCGGATCTCTTTCCGCACCTCTGGGTCGGCCCTGGACATCACCAGCAGCACATCCATATCAGAGTCCGGTTTAGCTTCGCCCCGGGCTCTGGAGCCGAACAGCAGGGCG
>JBHHXF010000789.1:0-1857 GCA_046756905.1 Anaerolineae bacterium
ACGCCCTCCACCGCCCACTGGCCGGCCTCCTACGACCAGGATCGGTCATACTACTGGCGCACCATGAGCTCGGCCGAGAAATCCACCGCCATGGCCGTCACTGCCCTGGTGGAGCTCCGCCCCGACAGCCCGTTGCTGCCCAAGGCGGTGCGCTGGCTGATGAACCACCGGATCGGGGCCGGCTGGCGGGACACCCAGGCCACAGCCTTCGCCGTCATCGGCCTGACCGACTACATCCTGGCGGCCGGCGAGCTTGAGCCGGATTACACCTACGTCGTGTCGCTCAACGGCCAGGAGATCGCCGCCGGCAGCGTAACCCCCCAGACCGCCACCCAACCCATCGACCCCATCGAGATCAGCGGTGACCAACTGCGGGATGGCGAGAACACGGTGCGCATCGAGCGCAGCGGCATGGGGAATCTCTACTACACGCTGGCTCAGCGCCTGGAGCTGTTCTACGACGGCTTCGAGCCGATCAGCTCAGTCGATCAGGGGCTGCGAGTCAGCCGGACGTATCGATTGACGGAAGGGGATGATGGGACGGGCGACGTGTTCAGCGTGGGTGATCTGGTGGAGGTGCATCTCACCGTCGAGGCGCAGGACGAGGCGTGGTACGTGATTGTGGAAGACCCGCTGCCGGCCGGCTTCGAGGCCCTGAACGAGCGCATGAATCCGGTCGGCTACGGCGACGTTTTCCCCGACTATCGCTGGTACGAGTGGGGCTACAACCGCAAGAACGTCTACGATGACCGCGTGACCTTCTTCGTGACTCGCATGTGGCCGGGCCGGCATGAGTTTACCTACCTGATGCGGGCCATCACGCCCGGCACGTTCAGCGTGCTGCCGGCCCAGGCCTACCCGATGTACGCCGAGGAGATGTGGGGCCGCTCCGGCAGCCGGCAGGTGAGCGTCCAGCCCGAAGCGTTGACCGCCCGCCCGGCGCTGGCTGGCGACTTCGACCGCAACTGCCGGGTGACGGAGTTCGACGCGCGGCAGGTGACCGGCGTCTGGGGCACGACCAACGCCGCCCGCGACGTGGACGGCGATGGGGTCGTGAGCCTGCGGGACGTGGCCGGTGTAGCCGCTCGCCAGGGCGCCACCTGCCTGGCGGACCAGCCCCTGCCGGGCGCCGGCAGCGGCCACGCGGAACTGGCGATCGTGCCCGAAGCGGAGAATGTCCCGGTGGGCCGGCGCTTCACCGTCGCCGTCTACGCGGACCAGGCCGACGACGTGGCCGGCTTCGGCCTGACGCTGACCTTCGACCCTGCCCGCCTTCGCGTCGTCGGCGTGACCCTGGGCCCTGCGCTAACCGACGGCCAGGCTCTCGGCCCGCGCATCGACAACGAGGCCGGCCGCGTGTCTTTTGGTGTCTACGGCTCTGAGAGCGTGATGGCCGGCCGCCGACTGGCCACCATCACCTTCGTCGGCCAGCGCACCGGCCCGGCCGAGCTCGGCATCGGCGATGTGGACGCGGTGGATGGAGAGGGACGTACGCTGGAGGCCGGCGCTGCCCTAGATGGCTCCATCACCTTGCGTGGTCAAACGTGGATATTCCCGCTGGTGAGGCGGTAGACGGGCTTGGACTTCACTTTCAGCGGTGCTATAATGTCTCAGGCATGCGAACCCTTGCGAAGGTTCACGAATAGATTCTGGGCCGGCACTGTCCTCCCAGGCTGAGAATCGCTCTATCGGCGACGCTATTCGTAACCTTCGCAAGGGTGGCTGGCCAGACAGCATTCTATTCGGATTTTGGCGGGAGGTCTTGCCATGGCCATCCGGGATGTAGCACATGAGGTGAGTCCACGTCTGGTCACACAGATTGCCGAACTGTGGCCGTTGCAGGGGGAGTGGACTGAG
>JBHHXF010000790.1:0-1856 GCA_046756905.1 Anaerolineae bacterium
ATCCCGCATCCCGCATCCCGCAAAAGTGTACCACACTTCCATCGGCGGGGTCAACGGGCGAATTCATTGCCGCCACGCATTACCAGATTTTTTGACTGAATTTGTAACCGTATTTTGACCAAAATAGGACCTTTTTGACCTATCATTGGACCGTCCCGGAGGTTCCCCCCCTCCCTGTAGCAAGGAAAGGTGAATAGTCCCAAGTCCCCAGGTAGAGGAGTAGTAATGATGTTGGATCGTACAGGTGCACTTCCCATTGATCGAAAAGAGCGTAGACATCTGGTTCCCCTCGAGATCCCCAAGCGAGACCCTGAAGAGCGTGCCAGTGAGTTTTGTGAGGTGAAGCTCGGCTTCGACGCCGAAATGGCCATGGTTGAGGCCAGTCGATGCCTACAATGCCCGTATCCGCAGGCTTGCGTTCGCGGGTGTCCGGCCGGCAATGATATTCCCCTAGCGTTGTGGCACATCGAGCGCGGGGAATTCCTGGAAGCGGCCGACGTTTTCCGAGAAACAAGTAACCTCCCAGAGATTTGCAGCCGAGTCTGCCCGCAGGTAGTCCAGTGTGAAGGCGCCTGTGTGCAGGAGGGGTACTGCGAAGGTGTAGCCATAGGGTTGCTCGAACGCTTCGTAACCGATTACCAGCGCGAGACCGTCGGGACGCCGATTCCCGAAGTCGCTCCACCCACTGGCCGGCATGTCGCCGTGATTGGCGCCGGCCCGGCTGGCCTGACCGTGGCTGAAGAGCTGGCCAGGCTTGGTCATGGCATCACCATCTTCGACGCCCTGCCCAAGGCCGGCGGCACAGCACGCTACGGAATTCCCACCTTCAAGCTTCCCAAGCAAGTTATTGACGACAAGGTAGCTGTGTTGGAAGCGATGGGAGTGCAGTTCGTCATGAACACCAAGATCGGTGAAGAAACTACCGTGGATGACCTGCTGGCCGATGGCTTTGATGCGGTCTTCCTGGGTACCGGCTCCCTCACGAAGGTTCCACTCCGGGTTCCGGGGAAGGAGCTAGAGGGTATCTACCAGGCCACGCCCTTCTTATGCCGAGCGAACTTGCCGCCCGAAGACCTGCCCCCAGAGTGGCAAGAACCCCTGGAAGTGGGTCGCCGGGTGGCTGTCATCGGCGGTGGGGACTCGGCCATGGATTGCCTGCGCAGTGCTCTGCGCTTGGGTGCTGAAGAAGTCACATGCGTCTATCGGCGGACAGAAGCACAAATGCCAGGGAACACCACCGAGCGCAAGTACGCTCGGGAAGAAGGTGTCAAGTTTATCTGGCTGGCGGCCCCGCTGGAGTTCTTTGGTGACGAGAACGGTCACATTCGGGCTATGCGCTGTCAGCGGATGGAGTTGGGTGAGCCCGATTCATCTGGACGGCGCCGGCCAGTGCCCATTGAGGGCGATGAATTCACCATGGAAGTGGATACAGTGATTCTCGCCCTTGGCTATTGGCCCGATCCGCTGTTGGGTGAAACCACAGCCAAGCTGAAGACCCATGACTGGGGCCTGATTACTGCTGATGAGGAAACAGGGCGCACATCGCGCACCCAGATTTTCGCAGCCGGCGATAACGTTCACGGCGCAGATTTGGTCGTTACCGCAATGCTCGGCGCTCGAAAGGCTGCCAGGTCGATTGACATGTACCTTCGATCAGTGAAACCACGGCGAACCCGAGCCTGGACTCGTGTCAGGCGAGAGCAAGCAGTTCCAATTGCCGCTGGAGCACCACAATAAGACGACATCTCCTTCACCTTCCTTCATCGCTCCCGCTCCAACAGCAAAGGTCGGCGGTTCCGCCGGCCTTTGCTGTTCTCCCCGTCCGCAGTTTGTTAGATGGCTGGATGGCTGGATGG
>JBHHXF010000791.1:0-1846 GCA_046756905.1 Anaerolineae bacterium
GGAGATCGACTTCGCCCTGACACCCGGCGCCTCGATTACCGGTCTTGTCACCGAAGATCCGAGTCCAGACGGAACTACCGATGGACGTCCGCTGGGCGGGATTCTGATCCAGGTTGGAATGTTCAATGCCACAACCGCCAGTGACATGATTGTGGGACAGACGTACACGTTGGAGGATGGCAGCTACGCCGTGTATCAGTTGCCGGCCGGCACCTACTGGGTCCGGGCCAGCGACCCGCGCGGGCTCCATGAGGCTGAGTACTGGGACGATGCCGAAACCATTGCCGACGCGACGCCGGTGGAGTTGGCCGTCGGTGAGCTCAGAGAAGATATCAACTTCGGGCTGGCGCTGGCCGGCGGTGGGATCAGCGGGCGCGTGGTGCGGCAAGGCGTCATCACCGATCCTGCCCTCATTATGCCGCTACCGGGCATCCTGGTTGAAGCCCTGGATGCGAACACGGGTGATCGGGTAGGCAAGGCCGAGACGGGCCCCAGCGGGCACTACCGCATAGGCGGTTTGCCGGCTGGCCGGTATGTGGTCCATGCCGAGGATCCCGACGGGCGTTACCAGGACGAGTGGTATCGCGAGAAGCGAACCCAGGATCAGGCTGATCCCGTGGGCGTGGAGAACGGGCACTGGACCACGGGTACCGATTTCACGTTGGAGCCGGCGGTCCAGACCCCCACACTGTTGTGGATCGACCCGCCTACCTCGTCAGTTCGCCAGGTAGGTGATACATTCGAGGTCTCGCTGATGATCGATCGGGTGGAAGATTTGGGGAACTTCGAGTTGATGCTGACCTACACTCCAGATGTCGTTCACGTCGAAGGAGCGGAATTGGGCAGCTTCCTGAACAATCCTAACCAGGTCGAACGTCGGTACGAGCTGCTGGAGCCGATCATCGACAACGAGGCCGGCCAGGCGCGGTTCGGTGTCTTCAGCCTGGGAACGGAGCCTGGCGTCTCGGGCTCCGGTGAGGTGTTACGGATCAGCCTGGTTGCCTCGGGTCCTGGTGAAACGGTCTTGCACCAGCAGGATGTGCAGGTTCTGAACACCGCTGCAGAACCGATCCCCACGCGGACCGAGGATGGCAGGGTGCATGTGGGCGAGTGTCTGGCCTACGATTTTGACTGCGACTGCGACGTAGACATTGTTGACGTGTCCAAGGTCACACGGCGCTGGGGCGCCGAGGAGGGTGATCCCGAATATGACCCGACGTTCGATCTGGATGGTGACGGGGACATCGACATTGTGGATGTGGCGATCATTGCGGCGGCCTGGGGGACGACGTGCGACGACCAGTCGCTGGGGGCACCGCATTCCGCAGACAGGGCCGGCATGTCGGCACCGTTGGAGCTGCAAGATGTTGGCTTACTGGGGACGGCCGTGAGCGTGGAAGCACCAGCCGGCTCGATACGCATTGGAGAGACGGCTGCGGTGGCGGTGCAGGTGACAGAAGCCGTCGATGTGAAGAGCTTCGAGTTCACCCTGGGCTACGATCCGGCCATCCTGCAGGTGGAAAGCGTAGAACTTGGCGACTTCCTGGCCGGCGCCTTCGAGCTAGACCCCATCATCGACTCCGAGATGGGCACGCTGCGGTTCGGTGCCGCCGATCTGGGATCGGGGGCCGGCAAGCAGGGGGACGGCCTCCTTGCGACGGTGACGTTCCGCGCCGTGGGAGTCGGTACATCCCCGCTGACTCTCAGCGACGTCAAGCTGGTGGATTCGTTCAGCCAGGAGCAGACCGATGTCACCGTTTCCAGCAGCACGTTGACGGTGGAAGGCGGGGCGCAGTATGTGCCGATGATCCGGCGCTAGGCCGTAGGGGCGAGACAGGCCTCGTCC
>JBHHXF010000792.1:0-1842 GCA_046756905.1 Anaerolineae bacterium
GGCTCAGCCATCAGATGCGAGAGGGTGAGGTCCGGGGCCGGCGCGGCGTTCACCTGGCACTGGGTCGCCGTCTGGTTCAGGTTGTTGCCCTCGTCCAATTCGGGAATGGTATCGCCGCTGTCGGCGAAGGCCCAGAGGGGGCTGCCGACAAAACGCACCGTACCGCTGACCGCGGCTTCCACAGAGACAGTCGCGCCGGGGGCCAGGCCGCCGCTGATCGTGGTCTGGCCGAGGACGTTGTCGATGCCGGAGCTGTATGCGTTGTTGCCGTCCACGTCCTCAAAGAAGGTGACGTCGAAGTCGCCCGTGGCGGCGGTGGAGCCCTGGTTGGCGATCTGGGCGCTGACCGTACCGTCGATGGCGAGGGTGCGCGGGTCGGTGCTGGCGCTACTGCCATCCAGCAGGGGCACGGTCAGGTCCGGGCCTTCGGGGCCGGTGATGTACTGGTACCAGTGCACGTTGTTCGCTTCGTTGCACTCGTCGTAGGCGACATCGTCGTCTGCCACCACGTAGACGGTCTGCAGGCCGGAGCCGGGCGTTGTCCAGATGAAGGTCACGTCCTCGTAGTCGCCGGGGGCCAGGGCGCGAGAGGTGGTTGTACTGCCCAGGCGTGTCCCGCCGGCGCTGGGATCTCCACTATAGAACGCCACACGCAGGCCGGCCGGCACCTCCACAGCGCCGCCGTTGCCGATGCGGCCGGTGAAGGAGACGGCGGCGGGATAGGTGCCGACATCGACGCGCAGGTAGGAAGCGGTCAGGTCGGGTGCAGAGATGCCGGGCAGAAGGCCGGTGCGGATGTTGACGCGATAGTTGTTGTAAAGCTGCCAGTTGTCTGTCTCCACCTGGGGTACCGTGCCGTCGTCCTCCACGTTGGTCACGTGGTAGGTGTGCTGATTCCAGATGGGCCGCGTGGGAGCCCAGCGATCGTTGAGGTCACCGTAGACCTGAATACCGCGCGGACCGGGGAAGTCAATCTGTGTGCCAACCAGGTTATTGCTGCCCATGACGATCTCGGCGTGGCCGTCGGCATCCACGTCGGTGACGACAGGCATCTGGTGCGTGTCGTAGGTGGTGCCGCTGCGGCTGGCGGTCTCCCACAGCACCGTGCCGTCGCTGCCGCGATAGATGCGCAGCTTGTACGCATCAGCGTAGAGGATCTCGACCAGGCCGTCCCCCTCGAAATCGAAGGCCGTGCCGGCGCTCGTGCCGGCTCCGCCATCCGTCGGGGCGCTCCACTTCACGCTGCCATCGGCCTCGAACACGGTGTAGGCCGCGCTGCTGGCCACGCCTATCTCGGGCCAGCCGTCACCGTCCACATCGGCCACGGTGGGCGGACCGCCCAGGTTGTTGGCGGGATCGCCGGGCAGGGCGACCGGGCCCCACTTCACCGTGCCGTTATGTTCCAGGAGATAGAGATTGCCCTGGGTGACAAGGACGACCTCGGGCAGGGGGTCGTCGTCAAAGTCCCCTATGGCGTTGAGGCCATCGGTGAGATCGGTGTTCTGCCAGTAGATGCTGCCGTCGGCGCGATAGGCGGTGTTGCCGGCCACCACCTCGGGATTGCCTTGCTGGTCTAGATTCGCGATGAGCGACAAAGGCCCCTGGCCGTTGTCGCCCCGACCGCCGGCCCCGGTCCAGCGCACGGTGCCGTCGTTGTTGAGGACGGTGGCGCCCACTACGATTTCCGGCGTGCCGTCCTGATCCAGGTCGGCGATGGCGGGACCGCCCCACTTGATGTCGTAGCCCAACGACGGGCTGAGCCACTTGAAGTGCCCGTCATGCTCGGCCGCGATGATGCTTTCCCCGGCCCCCTCCACGGCCAGGATCTCGGGCCGGCCATCC
>JBHHXF010000793.1:0-1836 GCA_046756905.1 Anaerolineae bacterium
TAACCGCTAGGCGATCAAGCGCTGGAAAACCTCACTCGATTTTGCCAGAACGTCGTCGTGCAGGCTCCGGCCGTGGCTGTCCATGGTGACAACAGCCGGGAAACTCTCAACGCGAATCCTCCAGAAGGCCTCCGGTACGCCGAACTCCATCTTGTACACGTCAAGCACCTCTACCACCGCATTGGCGATGAGGGAGGCTGCGCCACCCACTGCCTGCAAGTAGACCGCGCCGAACTCATGGCAGGCCTTCAGGGTGTTCGGCCCCATGCCACCTTTGCCGATGACGGCCCTCAGGTTGAAGTGCTCGATCACCTCAGGCTGATACACTTCCTCGCGGATGCTGGTGGTCGGGCCGGCGGCAACAAAACGCCAGACCCCGTCATCCCGCGCGACAATCGGACCGCAGTGGTAGATCACCCCGCCGTTCAGGTCGGCCTTCAGCTTCTCGTACATCTCCTGCTCCAAGGCCGGCACCTGATCCGTCCGAATGAAGTTCTCGATCATGTACTTGTGAGCCGCGTCGCGCGCCGTGAGCATGACGCCGGACAGGCTGACGGCATCACCTGCATGAAGCGAGCGGATCTCAACTTCAGAGATGGGAATTGTCAGGTTAGTCAATTTGCACCTCCCCATCGCGGTAGGTCATTGTGTGGCGTCGATTAGCCCAGCACATGTATGACACAGAGACAAAGTAGCTGGCCGGCAGCCGATGCAGGACATCCAACTGAACATCCAACACCGTGGTCTTGCCGCCCAGCCCCATGGGGCCAATGCCCAGTTGGTTGGCTTCGTCGTAGATGCGCTCCTCCAGCGCCGCCAGGTCGGGGTCAGGGTTTCGCTGGCCGAGGGGCCTGAACAACTGCTCTTTGCTGCGGGCGTAGCCCGAGCCACGGTCGCCGCCAACGGCCACTCCCAGGACACCGGGTGCACAGCCCTTGCCCTGCGCATTCTGCACGGCGTCCAACACGACCTTGCGCACGCCATCCAGGTCGCGGCCAGCATGAAATTTGGCGTCCGGCAGCTTGTACTGGGCACCCACGTTCTCACAGCCCCCGCCTTTCAACAGCAGATTCACCTTGAGGTAATCCTCTTCCCACTCGTGAAAGTGGATGGAAGGGAAATCGTCGCCCAGGTTGTTACCACTGTTCTGTCCGGTCAGGCTGTCCACGGCGTTGGGACGCAGGTACGCCCTGGCAGTAGCCGTGGACACAGCGTCGCGGATTTGCTTGCGCAGCGCCAGGGTGGACCAGCCGGCCGGGTAGTACACGTAGAAGATGGGAGTGCCGGTGTCCTGGCAAATAGGAGTGCTCTGCTTTCGCGCCAACTCGACGTTTTCCAGGACGGTGTCCAGCACGGCCGTCGCCGGCGTATTCGGCTCCTCGCGATCTCTGGCCTCGCGGATGGTGCGTTCCACATCGGGAGGGAGGTCGGTCGCGGCGCGACGCACAAGCTCAAGGAACTGCTCTGTCAAATCTTCCATAAGATCACGCCTCCTCTGGATGAACTCCTTTACTCACAAGTGCTATCCACTAACATACTCGACGAAGGTCTGATTCCGGTCGTGGAAAAGTCCAAACTGTGTCTAACTTGCCAATGACACATTGCTCCGAAGCGGAACAGGAGAGCATCCTGAGTAGCCGGAGCGTAGCGCAGGCATATCGAAGGGTGCGGCTCTTGGGCTTCAAGACTCGCAAACCCGCACCCTTCGATACGCGCTCCACTGCGTTCCGCGCTACTCAGGATGCTAGTCCCGCCAGTAGCCGCGGGCTGAAATCGACCATTTGTCTTAATGTGCCATTGTCAAACTAATAAACGGGGGACTGAGCTGTGCAGCTC
>JBHHXF010000794.1:0-1825 GCA_046756905.1 Anaerolineae bacterium
CGAAGCGCGTCAGATCGCCATCGACGTTGATCAGCAGCAGATCACAGTGCGCGCACTGATCAGTGACCGATGGGGTGGAGGAGATCGGATTGCATCGGCAGAACTGTTCCTGGAGATCCTCGGTGCGCCTGGCACGGGCGTCCCCCTGTCGCCGGTTGATGGTCGATACAATTACCAGAGCGAATGGGCGATTGCCAGCCTGGATGACAGCGCCTTCCTGCGATATGCCGGCCGTCGAGTGCCACTCATCGTGGTTGCAGAGGACGACAGCGGCAAACGGGGCGTGCCGACGGTCGCCTGGCTGGACCTGCGCGACTACGTCGTGCCGGAGTCACAGGAGGTGAAGCTGTGGACGCCCGGCGCAGCGGAACCGACCTTTGTGATCAGGAACGGCTACGTCTATCAGGGGCCGGCAGACGCCGGCAACATCCTGATGACGATGCGCGATGGCCGAGTCTACCGCGGCGCCGGCACGCTGGGCGAAGTGCTGTTCACGCTCGGAGATGGGCGGGTGCGGGTCGGCGAGGGTGGCCCGATTGTCTACTCAGAGCGAGTACATCAAATCTATCAGGGGAGCTCTGACACCGGAATCCCGTTGTACCGTGCCGACAATAATCAGCTTTTGGAGAGCGGCATTTCCGAGGATGCAGTCGTCTTGACCGCGAACGTCAACCTGACCAGCAGGGGGATGGAAACAGCTTGCCTTCTCCTGCCAGTGTTGATAGACCACCGCTATTGAGTTGCGCCCAGGGCCGCCCCCACCCGGTCCTGCAACATCATCGATAGTTGACAGATTTGCAGCTTTCTACTACAATGCGTAGGATTTAGATTGCATAGAATACGATACGGAGAAATGGTGTTCAATGACTTACCCTGATCCGATTCTCTTTCAAATAGGACCCCTCGCCATCCGCTGGTACGGGCTCCTGATTGCCACCGGCGCCCTGCTCGCCGGCTACGTGGCCAGCCTGGAGGCCCAGCGACGTGGCCTGAACCCCGATCACGTCTGGAATGCCTTGATCATTGTACTCGTGTCGGGCATCATCGGGGCGCGGCTGTACCACGTGGTTTCCAGCCCCGCCGACACTCAAGCCGGCCTGAGCTACTACTTGCAGAACCCCACCAAGATCATAGCCATCTGGGAAGGCGGGCTGGGCATCTACGGCGCTGTGGCCGGCGGCGCCCTGGGCCTGTACCTCTACGCCCGCTACCACGGCCTCCGCTTCTGGCAGTGGGCTGACATGGCTGCCATCGGACTGCCTCTGGCCCAGGCCATCGGTCGTTGGGGCAACTTCTTCAACCAGGAGTTGTACGGCAATCCCACCCGCCTGCCATGGGGCATCCGCATCGATGCTGCCCATCGGCTGCCCCAGTTCGCCGACTTGCCACCGGAGACCCGTTTCCACCCGACCTTTCTGTACGAGTCGCTGTGGAATCTCGGAGCCTTCCTAGTGCTCCTGTTCCTGGCCCGACGCTACGGCGATCGACTCCGGCAAGGTGACCTGTTCCTGGTGTACCTGATCCTCTATCCCGTGGGCCGCATTCTGGTCGAGCTACAGCGACCGGATGCCTGGCGCATTGCCGGCATTCCGACTGCTCAGTGGGTGGCCGGCGGGCTGATCCTGCTGTCACTGTTCCTGCTTTGGTATCGGCGTCGAGCCGGCGTTCCCGCCTCGCAAGTCAATGGGCGCAGCCAGGCACAGCGCCGTGCTTAGTTACGGGATCTTCCATAACAACCAACTCAGCACGCATAGGGAGATTGAACGAACAGGGGGCAGGCGTATCTTTTCACCGGCTATCTGCGTTATACTGAACGATCTCCTAC
>JBHHXF010000795.1:0-1825 GCA_046756905.1 Anaerolineae bacterium
ATTGCCTGCTCTTCAGTCAATCGCAAGTTCATTTTTCGTAGCCTCCCTTCGAAGCCTGTGGTAGTCCCAGCACCTTCTATTCCTGACGCCCCGCCTATCCGATGGGTACGACAGCGTGGGCTTGATGTGAATGATCCTCGGCGCAGCCCCAAGTTTCGGAGCCGTTGTTGCACTCGGGACAACGCCGCACAGAGAGGCTTGGATAGCCGTCGTCCGCCTATGATCGTGCATTGTTTCCCACTCCTCCGCCCGGTGAAGATCCTCAGCATCGCGTTTCTGTTCGCCAACGCGTGGTCTCAGGGCAAGTGCAGTCTCCAAATTCTCTAATCAGTCGCGCCATGTCGCTCCAGCGTGATGACCCGGTAACTCTCGGCGTAGGCTAACCCCTTTTCTTTGCCCACTTCGGCATTCCAGCCTTTGATCATCTCAGTTGGGTCCCAGTCTCCCATCTGACTAGTGTGCTGCTTGAGCGCGGCGATCGTCTGCTCAATGGTCTCCGTCACATCCACCCACACGGTCGGTTTGTCATTGCCGAAAACGTACACTTGGCGCACGCGATGCGGACCGCTGGCCTTCGCCCACGTCGCCACCGTGCCGGCCACGGTGAACTCGGCATCGTCAGGATGGGCTACAATCACCATGACCGATCCAGGTACGCCATTCTCTTCCGTATTCTTCATCTCCTTCACCTTTCAGCAGCTATCCGGTGTTTGACCACCGTGTTGGGTGGCGTCGCGGGACGAGAGTTGCGGCGGGGGTGGGTCGCATATGCGTCAACCTAACGCGCGAATACCTGGAAAGCGCCGGCCGATGTGCCGGAGGGTGACAGCGACACCCAACCAGGCGATTGTGAGCCAGGTGGAGAGTCTGCGCCGTTCGTCGTACCTGGCGCGCAGGATGTATCCGTCGCGTTCGATGGTATCCAGGACACCTTCAAACCGGGCGCAATACCAGTAACCCACAATCTTACACCGTAGAACATCCAGCTCATCCAGATACTGCTTGCCCTCGCGGAAATACTCCCGGGCCAGTTCAACCCGCTGCCGTACCCAGGCCCGGAAGGGCGGGCTGTCAACATCCTGCGGGCTGATCCCGTGCGCTTCCAGGTATTCGCGCGGGATGTTGATGAACCCATCGGCCGTGTCCAGCACCATGTCGCGGAGCAGATGGGCAATGTGCGCGGCAATGGATGCCAGGTAACGGTCCTCGGTGGCCGGATAAGGATGACCGTTACCGATGAAATACTGAAGCCCGTCAGTGACCGACTGGCCCAGACGGGTCGAGTACCACGTCAACTCCTGTTGGCTGATCAATCGCCCTTTGCGGTAGGCGTCGAACTCTATGATGGCGAACATGTTACGAATAAAGGATTGAAGCCCGCTGCTCTCTCCAGTGTCCCGGCTGATGAGGTCGGCAACGATTTCCTCTTCCAGCGTGAGGTCATCCGGTCGTTCGTTCCTGTATAGCCGGTCAATCAGCTCCCTTTGCCGGCTGATGAAGGAGACACGCTCGTCATCCGACTGAGCCGAAATGTCTATGATGTCGTCGGCCCACCGGAAGTAGGCGTAAGCCCGATAGAAGTCGTTTACCAGCTCCGTATCCACCATACGGCGGGCCGTGTAGTAGGTTTGCTTGCTGCCGGCCCAGGTGATTGACTGGGCCAGGGCTGCGGTGGCGTCTCTCAATGGCACACTCCCCTCATTCGCTGTCACATTTCCGGTGAGTCCGAATCTTAGCACAGACATTCTCTGTTCTAAAACTCCTCGCGCCTGAAGCGCCAGATGGCCAGTGCCACAAACAGCTCCGAATACAGGGCCATGGCGAT
>JBHHXF010000796.1:0-1810 GCA_046756905.1 Anaerolineae bacterium
AAGCCGACGAATGAATTCGCCGTCTGATACTGCGAAGTGCGTTAAAAACGCACTGTTTGCGCGCTGGGCCCCCCGGCAACCCGTTTCAACGGGTTTCGCAGTAGCAGGCGGGCAATTCATTGCTCGCTCTCTTCGGCTTTTCACAACAGTTCTCTCCTGTTGTTGTCGGCCAACAATCCCTGGCCGGCAGCCAGAACCTCTACCACCCCTTGTCCGCCATCAACCCGCACCCGGTCGCCTGTCTTGAGTCGCATCGTGGCATTGCCACAGCCGACGACGGCGGGGATGCCCAGCTCCCGTGCCACGATGGCGGCGTGGGAGAGTGGCGCACCCACATCCGTGACAACGGCTGCCGCCCGAGGGAAGAGCGGCGTCCAGGCGATGTCGGTCTGGGCCGTGACCAGAATCTCGCCCGGCCGAAGTTGATCCCCGTCCCCTGGTCCGTCCAGGCGACGAACGACTCCCTCAACGCGGCCGGCAGAGCCTGCCGAACCGGAAATGATGGTCGAGGCAGCGGTCGTGATGGGGGCATGGGCGTCATAGATGTCCGTCCGCCGGCCCGGATCGGCCGCCCACTGGAAAGGGTCGAAGCGGCCGCGGATTATCGACGGGTAGGGCGGCAAAGCCTGGTAGCGATGGTAGGTCTCTCGCCGCGCAGGGATATGTTTTGTGGCGGCCTCATCGCCGGCCAGAACGTCCAGCACCTCGTCCATGGTCAGGAAGAAGATGTCATCTCCCAGACCGGTCAATTCGCCGGCGCGGAGGGCAAACAGGCGAGCCATCCATCGATCCCGCACGTACTCCGAACGAGCCGCTTCGCGCCTGCGATTGCGTCGCGCTGCCTCGTTGATGCGGCGGCGTACCGCTTTCGCTTTCCCCGGATAGCCTGATTGGAAGCGCTGCCAAGCAGCCTCGAACCGGGCGCGCTGCTGCTCCAGCAGTGTATCCGCGTCTATCGGGGTCTCCGTGAACTGGGCCAACTGTTCGTCGAGCCACTCCGGATCCTCGACCGGCCGAGGGACGGACAATTCGAACTCGTGGGGTCCCCGATGGCCGTACTGTTCCAAATAGGCGGCACGATCCATCTCACCCCGTGCGACCTTCGCCAGCCCCACCGCCGGCCCCAGACTCGCCAACAGGCCTGACCCGTCGCTGAGATTCGAGATCAGTGCATCGGTGTCATCTGGGCCAACCATCTCAGTCAGCTCACGCCGCAGCTCGACCGTATAGTCGGTGGCGTGGGTCACGCTGCCCAGAACGATCCAGACGGTCCGCGTGAGATGCGGTCGGATCTTCTCCTGCCACAAGGAGGCGAGCTCGGTCCTCGTCGCCGCCACTTGAATCTCCTGCTGCGCACGTGCACACCACGTCGGGTTCTCGGCGACGTAGGCCGGCAAGTTGCGCACGCCGCTCCTCTGCCTAATCTGCATCCGAATCAAACCGGGCAGGGCGCGCAGCAAAGACCGCCGAGAGAGAGGCATCAGCGGAATCTCCAGCCCTTCTGGAAGACGCATGAACAGCAGGCCCTCCAGAGCCCTGGATATGTCCTGCTTGCTCCTCCCCAGGCCGGCCAGCACAGACGCGATTAGGCTGATGTTGAGGTAGGGCCGGCCGCCGATGTTGCCCACGGGATGAGAGCCAGGCAGGAACGTCCAATCTTCCAGGACGAGTCTCAGCACGCTCCAGGAGAGGGGGGTCATCACATCGGTGACGGCCTCCCCGAAGTTTACGTTCGACCACAGGTAGTCACCGGCCAGGCTGTCGTTCCACTCCTCGACGATGGTGTACTTTACAAGGTCCAACGCTCCCC
>JBHHXF010000797.1:0-1809 GCA_046756905.1 Anaerolineae bacterium
TAGTCGTTGCCTTCGGCGGAAACGGCCGTCGCCACGCCATCACCAACGACTCGTAGAAGGGCTCTCGAATCATCGGTGGGAAGGCCCTGGGTGTAAATCTGCTGGTCGTCGGCTGTGAAGTACACGGTGTCGCCTAGCTCAAACACCGCATTTGGACACAACACCGCCATTGATCCCACATCGGTGAGCGCATTCTGGATGCTGCTGTGATCTCCCGACGGGATGCAAGACTCCGCCGGGGGCGTGGTGGCTGTGGCGGTGGGCGTTGCCGTCAGCGTGATGGTCGGCGTCAGTGTGGGGGTGGGCCAGGGCTGGCGCCAGTTGGCGGCGACCACAGGCAGGTAGACCTGGCAGTCCGGCGCGACGGCGGTTGCCATGATGTCTACGATGTCGCCCACGCCGTTGCCGTTGGCGTCACCCACGCACTGGGATTCCGGCGGTGTCGCGGCGAGCACGAGGCTGCAAGCCAGTATCAAGAGCAATGGGATCAGAACTGCGAACCCTCGATGTTTCATCATATACTTGCTCCAACTGTAATTACCCAGCCACCCTTGCGAAGGTTACGAATAGCCTTGCCAATAGAGCGGTTCTCGGCTTGCGAGGACACTGCCGGCCCAGAATCTGCTCGTGAACCCCTGGGCCGGGGCAGGCCTTCGCAAGGGTTCGTATGCCTGGGTAGTTACCTGAAATGTTCACCAGGCTTGACATACACTATAAACGAATCGGACCCCGGAATCAATAACCTGTTGGAAAGGTAGCGTGAATTTCCGCCAGGTGGAAAAAGTCGCACACCGCTACCCCCCCCTCAATCCCCCCCAAAGGGGGGGAAGCCTGTTCTCCCCCCTCTGGGGGGAGTTAGAGGGGGGCACAGGTGTCGCCCAGTGCTGCCACCACGCTCATGACATCGGCCAGGTCAACGCGCTGGTTGTGGTCGAGATCAAAGCGCGGATCCCACCCCTCATCGGTGCTCTGCTCGTCCCAACGGCCGGCGATGGCCCGGATGTCTTCCACACCCACACCCACCGGATCCACGAAGTCGGGGCAGCGGGTGATGATGTAGGTGTGCATGGGCTCCGTCTCGAAGCCACCTTCTGCGCTCAGGCTGGTACCGGCTGTGATGTCCTCAATCGTCGCACGGCCCGCCAGCGGATAGCGGAAGCGGTCGAAGGCGAATAGCGCCTCCTCGCGGGAGCCGCGACGAGTCCACGCGACGCCCTGCCAGGTGTCGCCCTCGGCGATGAGATGCCGGCGCTCCATTGTCTCCGACACACGCAGGAAATCGTGATTGGCCTGCACGATACGCGCGCGCTGGTCTGCGGGCATCCTGTCGAGTACGCCCAGGTTGAATACCCCGATGACGCCTTTGGAGGCCAGCGCCCGATAGTAGCTATCCGGCTCGGGGATCGTATCGGCGGTGTAGCGGTAGAGGCCATACTCGCGACCCTGGATGCGCTCGAACAGCTTTGTTGCCATCGCCTGCTCCTCAGGGCCGCCTCCCAGGTATCCCTCCAGACCATAGCCGCCGCTCGATAGACCGAATGGGGAGGTGCCTTCGATATGGATTTCCGTTATTCCCATCTGCCGGAGATCGCGCTGCAGAGCAATGGCCTGGTCAAGCTGGGGCATTGGCTGAGCCTCGCCGCCGTCGGGTAGCATGGCGAAAGTCAGCCAGGAATCGATTAAGACGCCGTCGAAACCGGTGGCTTGATGGATGTCCCGATATTGGCCGATGGCGTAGCCGTACCAGTCGCTGCTCAGGCTTGTGCCTGTGATATCGGCGTAGCCGGCGGTCTCGGGGGTCCCGTCGCT
>JBHHXF010000798.1:0-1797 GCA_046756905.1 Anaerolineae bacterium
GCGGGCCGGCTTCCCCCTGAGCGCCTCCTCCATGAAGTCGTGCCAGATGGGGCCGGCGCCGGTGATGCCGGAGATAAAGCGCATCGGCGTGTTGTCGGCGTTGCCCACCCAGACGCCCACCGCCAGGTCCGGCGTGTAGCCGATGGTCCAGTTGTCCCGCCAGTCGCTGGTGGTGCCGGTCTTGGCGGCTGCCGGCCGGCTCAGTTTGAGGACACTGTTCTCACCGAAGGCCGGAAGGCGGGACTCGTCGTCGGACAGGATGTTGGTGATGAGGTAGGCGACCTGGGGGGAGATGGCTTGAGTGTGTTGGGTATTGGGTATTGGGTATTGGGTATTGGGTATTGGGTAAGCGGCCCCTGGTTCCCCCGCGCTCATGACCGAGAGGAGAGCTTGGGGCGCCACACGGAGGCCGGCGTTGGCGAAGGCGGCGTAGGCGGCCGTGAGTTCCAGGAGTTTGACTTCGCCGCCGCCCAGAGTCAGGGCCAGGCCGTAGCGTTCGCGGTCGGTCAAAGTGGTGATGCCCAACGCTTCAGCGGTGTCGATCATGGCCTCCACGCCGACCGCATTCAGCACTTTGACGGCGATCATGTTCGACGACGTGGCCAGTGCCCGGCGCAGGCTGATGGGTCCGTGCCACATCCGATCGTAGTTCATGGGGCGGTAGGGTTCGTTTTCTTTGGTCAGGAAGGTGGTGGGAACGTCGGAGAGGACGGTTGCTGGCGTGAAACATGGATACTGGGTATTGGGTAACTGGATATTGGGTATTGGATATTGGGTATTGGGCGTCGAATATCCAATATCCAATATCCAATATCCAATATCAGATCGACACCCGTTTTCGAAAGCGGTCGCGTAGGTGATAGGTTTGATAGCGGAGCCGGGCTGTCGGTTCGCCAGGGCGACGTTGACTGCGCCGTCGATTTTCTCGTTGAAGTAGTCGGCGCTGCCGACCATGGCGAGGATTTCGCCGGTGTGGGGGTCGATGGCCACCAGCGCGGCGTCGCTGACGTTGTAGTCGGGTTTGCCGGGCTTGTGCGCGTTTAGTTCGGCCATGCGCCGGCGGATGATGGCCTCGGCGCGCGCCTGCAGGTCAAGATCAAGGGTGGTTGTGACGTGCAGGCCGCCGTGGTTCACCTGTTCAGCGCCGTATTTCGCCTCCAGCAGGTTGCGAACGTAGGTGACGAAGTGGGGCGCGCGCAGCGGGACGTTGCCGCCGGTGAAGTGGAGTTGTTCGGCTTTCGCCAGATCCGCCTCCTCCGGGGTGACAAAGCCGGCCTTCTCCATCAGGTCGAGGGCGACCGCCTGCCGGCGCCGGGCAGCGTCGATGTCCACCAGCGGGTTGTAGGCCGCCGGCGACTGGATCAGGCCGGCCAGCAGCGCCGCCTCGGCCAGGTCCAACTCGCGGGCCGGCTTGCCGAAGTAGGTCTGGGCGGCGGCTTCGACGCCGTAGGCCAGTTGGCCGAAGTAGACCTCATTGAGGTACATTTCGAGGATCTGGTCCTTCGAGAAAGCGCGGGTGATGCGCAGGGCCAGGACGGACTCGCGTAGCTTGCGGCTGAAGGTGCGTTGGGTTCGTTCCTCCTGCGATAGCAGCACCGCACGCGCCAGTTGCTGGGTGATGGTGCTGCCGCCGGATACGATGCGGCGCTGGCGGGCCATCTGGAGCGCGGCGCGGGTGATGCCGCGTACATCAACGCCCGGGTTAGAGTAGAAGTTCACGTCTTCCACGGCGATGACCGCTTGCCGCACGTTTGCCGGCAGCTCATCAAGCGTGACGCGGGTGCGCCGGCCCGCCCT
>JBHHXF010000799.1:0-1793 GCA_046756905.1 Anaerolineae bacterium
GCCGGGTCGAAGCGTTGGATAATGGGATCGCGTATGTCCTGGGGCAAGGCTGCACGCGCCGCTGCCACTCGCTCACGTATCCGGTCGGCGCCCCGATCGGCCGGGTAACCAACCTTGAATTCGACCAACACCTGGGACATCGACTCGGCTGAGGTGGAGCGAACCCGATCGACCCCATTGAGCGAGCGCAATGCCTTTTCCATAGGGTCTGTTACCTGGCTTTCAACCTCCTGCGGGCTGGCCCCAGGGTAAATCGTTGTCACAGCGACGGTGGGAATGGATATGTTGGGAAACAGGTCAACCGGCAGATTGGTGTAGGCGATGCCCCCCACCACGATCAGGGCCAGCATCAGCATGGTCACTAACACCGGTTGACGAATCGAATTGTCAGATAGCCACATCAGCAACCTCCAGGGCTAGAAAAAGGACCTTGTCTACTTGACTTCGAGCAGGATGTTGGCGAACATCCCTGGGCGCAATTTGTGGTCCGAATCGTCGGGAGCCACAGTCACGTTGAAACGACGCGACACGGTATCAGCGGTCGGGGAGATGTGCGTCACGCGTCCAGTGAACTCAAGGCCCGGATAAGCGTCGGCCTGGACCTTCACCGGCTGGCCGGTTGCAATGCGCGTGTAGACTGCGGCTTCGACAGGGAAGACAATTTCCACGTCCTCGGAGATTATTGTGACGATACCTCCACCCCCGCCGCTCAGGGATGCCAGGCCGGCGCTGCTGCCGGCCATGGCGCTCAGGCTGGCGCCACCCAGAGATGCGCCGCCGGCCATAGCTCCTACCTCGGCGGTACGGCTGGCGATGATCCCGTCAACGGGCGCTGTGATCGTTGCTTCATCGCGCTGTCGCTTTGCCATCTCCAACGATATCTCGGCCATTTGCACCTGGGCGCGAATGGCTGTCAGGTCTTCTTCAGTCATCGGGTTCCTGGCCAGCTCGAGCTGCTGTCTGGCCGCGTCCAGCCCGGCTTGGGCCTGCTGAATCTGCTGCCAGGAAGCGCCCTCCTTGAGGCCCTGGAGTTGCTGCTCGGCCATCTGCACACCTTCCCAGGCCACTCCCACCTGGGCCTTGGCAGCGTCGCAGTTCGCCCCCTTTTCCTTGCTGCCACAAATCTGGTTCCGCGCGGACTGGGCAGCCCACAGTCCGTTCTTGGCCTGGGCCACCTGATGTTCTACCACGGCGATCTGAGTCTCGGTTGGGCCACGCCGGGCCAACGATAAGGCCGCCTCGGCCACCTTGACACCGGCCTCCGCCATCTTGATTTGTTCGGGTCGAGCGCCGGCTTCCGCTTTGGCCAATGTGGCGCGCGCAGCGGCCAGCCCTGCTTCTGCCTGCCGGACCTGCAAATCGAGCTGTTCGGAATCCAGCACAGCGATGACGTCGCCGGCCTTCACTTTGTCACCCACCTCGACGCGGATCTCCTGGATGCGCCCAGGAACACCGCCGGTGACAGAGACTTGGTGCTTTGCACGGACATCGCCGGTGTAGGACAGGGCGCCGGCCGGCATTGTCTGGGCTGACGCCTCCGTTGGTAGTACCTCCACAGTGGGGCGGGCGACGGTCGGCGCCGCCAAAGGGGGTTGGGATTGGGGGGTCGAGGCGGAGAGCCTGCCCGTGCAGCCGGCCATTGCCGGCAGCAGTCCGATCACGAGCAACACGAGCACGTGGCCGGACCGGAAATGTTGCGATATGTGGAACCTGTACATCTTCGTTCAAGACCTCCTTGTCGTTTGTAGTAAGGCCGTTCGTAGTAAGGCACGCAGCGAAGCGGAGTGCCGTCA
>JBHHXF010000800.1:0-1778 GCA_046756905.1 Anaerolineae bacterium
ATGGCCCTCCGACCGTCGGCGCTCATTTCGACCACGACGCCGCCGTGATCGAGCTGACGTGTCTGGAGCAGGCCGGCGTCGATCAGGCGCTCCACGAGCCGTCCGATAGCCGAGGCCGAGCGATGGGCCAGCGCGGCAAATTCGGGCAGCCCGGCTGTGCCGGCGGGTGCTTGGGGCGACCCTTTCAGGATGAGGGAGAGGTTACGCCGGCCATACGACCACTTCAGGCTCCCTACGCAGCGCAGGACAGCCACCAGCTCCGCTCGTTCGTCGCCGTCTCTCTGGGAAATGCCGGCCGTGCGAAAGCCGAGACAGTTGTCGCACGCGTCGCAGTGCTCGATTGCGCGACCGCCGAAGTAGGCGCTGATGTGGCCGTGCCGGCAGCGCCGCGTCTTGGCATAGGCCGAGATTTCCTCAATGCGCTGGCCTTGGATTGCGCTGTATGTTTCCAGCAGACTATCCACACGCTGCGCGGCATCAGCCGGCGGCGGCCGGCGCTCGATGAGCAGATCGCGACCGGCAGAACGGTAGTCGATCCAGCCCTGGCTCTGCCAGCGCAGCAGTTGGTACTCGATGTCGGTGGGATCAAGCCCCGCCGCCCGCGCAAGCTCGACCACATCCCGAGACACCGGCTGCCTCGGCAACAGGCGTGCAGCCTCTGCAAATGCCGCAAACGTCGAGTCCTGACCGAGACTCGCGCGGAGGGTGATCATGGCGGTACGCGGTGCGTCGAAGTGCCGTCGCAGGAGGCCGGCCTCTTCCAGCAAGCTGAGAGCGACGCGCACCGGCGTATCCTCTGTCCGCACGTCGCGCATCAGGTCGTCCGTTGCCATGCGGCCGATGGGTGCATCGCCCAGCCGGCGGTCGACGGCGCGGTAGACCTGGCGCAGGAAGTCCACCGGCATCTGATCCTGGCGCGCCCAACGGGTGAGGTTGGCGCGATCGCTGGGCGCGTAGAACAGCACGCAGCGCGAGGGGAGCCCATCCCGCCCGGCGCGGCCGGCTTCCTGGTAGTACGCTTCCAGGGAGCGGGGCAGGTGGTAGTGCACGATGAATCGGATATCCGATTTGTCGATGCCCATGCCAAAGGCCACCGTAGCCACGACGACGCGCATGTCGCCCTGCATGAATCTGTCCTGGGCTGCCGCGCGGTCGTCGATCCCCGCGTGGTAGTGGCCGGCGGCGATGCCCCGGGCGCGCAGCACAGCCGCTAACTCCTCGCACTTGGCCCGTGAATGGGCATACACGATGCCGGCCCCTTCGGTTTCCTGGCACAGCGCGATGAGGTGCCCCAACTTGGCATCCTCGTTTGGTGTGGCGATTGTTTCCAGCCGCAGGTTCGGTCGCTGCACATCAGTTGACACCAGTTCCAGGTCGCCCAGCCGGCGCATGATGTCGCCGCGCACTCGCGGTGGCGCCGTGGCAGTCATGGCCAGGATCGGCGGAGCGCCCAGCGCGCGGCGAGCCTCGGCCAGGAAGAGGTAATCGGGTCGAAAATCGTGGCCCCACATGGAGACGCAGTGGGCCTCGTCGATGACGAAGCGGCTGAGGCCGGCCTGACGCAGCGCGTGCAGGAAGGGTGGCTGGCGCAATCGCTCTGGCGCGGCGTAGATCAGCCGGTAGCTCCCTCGTCCGGCGCGATCCAGCCGGCGGCGCAGTTCGTCGCCGGCCAGGGTGCTGTTGATGGTCGTGGCGCGGCGCCGGATTTCGGACGGGAGCGAGTCCACCTGGTCCTTCATGAGCGCGATGAGCGGGGATACGACCAGGGTGGTGCCCTC
>JBHHXF010000801.1:0-1777 GCA_046756905.1 Anaerolineae bacterium
CTGAGGGCAGGCTGGGTAGTTACGAAATGGGTGAAGCTTGATGTGGTGTTGGTTTGACTCGTGTTAAATTCGCACGTATAATCTTGGTGAATCGAATACAGTGATGAGGCTCGCTGGGGCGGCCAGGCCGCCTGCTGTCGAGTAGCGACTGATAGCCTCTATCCGTGATCGTGGATCGCGCGATAGAGGCTTTTTTGATAAAGGTACTGATTGGGATGAGCAAAGGCCGGCACGGGATATACTACGAGCTTCGAGACGCACTAGTGGAGGATGGCTGTCCCATCTGCCGGCTGGCTTTGCGAACCGTTGAACGATTCCTCAATTACCTGATCTATGAGAACGTCAACGACCCCGGCGTGCGGGCAGACATCCGTGCGGCCCGCGGATTCTGCAATCTCCACTCCTGGCAACTGCGGGATAATCGGGGCGCCTCCGGGGTGGCTATCATCCACCGCGACGTGCTCGAAAAGCTGATGGAGCAGCTCAAAGCCGGCCAATACCAGGCAAACACCTGGCGACGCAGCCTGAACCGGGTTCGCACGACGCTGGGACGAGCGCCGGCTCCGGCAGCGACGGCCGCTCTGATCGCTGACCTGGTCCCTCAGAAACCCTGCCTGGCCTGCCGGGTACGGGACAACATGGAAGTCGTGTACATACGCAATCTGCTGGAATTCATCGACGATCCAGAGATTGGCGGTGTGATGCGTCGCTCCGCCGGCCTGTGTCTACCACACTTTCGCCAGGCTCTGCAGCAGGTGCAGGATGAAGCCACCTTTGAGGCCCTGGTCGAAATCCAGTTGAACGCATGGGAGCGTCTGCGGGATGAGCTGAGCGAGTTCATTCGCAAGCAAGACTACCGGTTTCGGGACGAGGGCATGGGGGCGGAGGGCGACTCCTGGATTCGTGCCCTGGCCCAGATTTCTGGCACGCGGGGCGTGCGATGACCGATATGATCAGCTTGCAGATCAAGCTGGCCTGTCGCGAGGCCGGCTGCCCGCTGTGCCGGCTTCGCCGTGATAGCGAACGCCGCTACCTGTTCGGCTTTCTGTGGGAGAACGTCAACGATGGCTCCATCCGCAAGCATCTGGTGCAGGCCCTTGGCTTCTGCCCCGACCATGCCTGGCAGCTCCAGGAGATCGAGCAGACCCGCTGGAGCGACGGTCTGGGCACGGCCATCGTCTACGAAGACCTGACGAACCGGGCGCTGAAGGCGTTGCAAACCTACCGTGACACGCTGGCGGACCGCCGGCTGCCACTCCGCGAACGGCTGAGAGGATGGGTGGGTGGCCTGGTGGACGACCGAGGGCCGGCGCGCCATGACCGGGCATCGGCCCAGGGGCCGGCCGACCTGGTCCCGCGCGCCACGTGCCGCGCCTGCGACATCGGCGACGACGCCGATCGGCGCTACGTGGCCTGGCTGGTGCGAGACTGCGTCGAGAGCGCGGACCTCCACCAGGCGTATCAGGATTCGGACGGCCTGTGCCTGCCACATCTGCGTCAGGCGCTGGCGGAAGAGGGCGACCCCGAAGCCGCCCGTTTTCTGGTTGATGTGGCTATCGAGCACGCCGGCAACCTGGTGGAAGACCTGAGTGAGTACATCCGCAAGCACATTCACGAGTACCGCCGCGAGCCGATGTCGGACAATGAGAGGGAGTCGTGGATTCGCGCTGTGGCCTGGTTCGCCGGCGAAAAGCGGTTGACCGATGCCGAGGCAACGAAGGTGAAGCAGGGGAGATAGAGGAGCTTCCCCGTTCGCCGAGGGTCTCACGACCGAGGC
>JBHHXF010000802.1:0-1776 GCA_046756905.1 Anaerolineae bacterium
TACCTGACCAACTTCCCCTGCTACTGCGGTTGCGGTGGGATGGGGCACCAGAATAATCGGGATTGCTACATCGACGAGGTCAAAGCGGACGGGACGATTGTCTTCGAGAAACACGCCTTTTTCTGAGGCGTCTGCGTCGATATCACGCGTGACGTGATGCGCATGACAGAGCAGGGCAAGCCGGCGAAGGAGATTCGGGCTTACATCGATGCGACTTACAGCAAGTTCGGCCCGCCGACGGACACCAAGCCGGTCAACTAGCATCTGCAAGCCATGGACTGTGTAAGCTACCCAGTCGAGCGCCGCCGGCCAGAGTCTGTGCCGGGGAGCAGGCGAGAGGGGGAGCAGGGGAGAGGGGGAGCAGGGGAGAATTCTCCTATGCCCCCCAGCATCCTGGCCCCCTTGCTCAAGCGCACCGATTGGCTATCGCCGCGAAGGCTGGCGGTGCTGGTGCTGCTTGCCGGCCTGGCGCTGGTTGTGGCCTTCGCCCCGCTGCCGGCCGGCGTGACGGGGGCAGATCCACCAGCCACACGCGAGATCCACGTCGAGGCGCGCATGTTCGAGTTCACGCCCAACGTGATCCGCGTGAACCGGGGGGACCGCGTTGTCATCGATCTGGCGGCCATGGACGTGGCGCACGGCCTGTATGTGGACGGCTACGATGTCCAGACCAGCGCCGAGCCCGGTGTTCCATCCCGCGTCGAGTTTGTGGCGCAGCGGGCCGGCAAGTTCCGCTACCGCTGCTCCGTGAGCTGCGGGACCATGCACCCCTTCATGATCGGCGAGCTGATCGTGGGTCCCAACACGCCTTTCTGGCGGGCGGTTGCTCTGGCGGTGGTGGCCGCCGCCGGCACGCTGGCGTTCCTGACGACCAGGCGGGAAGGAGCGGCCGCATGAACGATGCCGGCACGCAGCGCTTCGACCTGCTCCAGATTCCGGTCATCCGTTGGCTGCTGTGCCAGCGGGCCTTCCAGTGGGTATTGACGACCCTCATGCTGTTCTTTTTCGCGCTGGCTATCCTGACAGGGTTCTTCGGCACGCCGGCCGGCAACAAGAACTTCAGCATCATCTTCGTGTGGATCGTGTGGTGGGCGCTGGTGATCATCCTGCTGGTGCCGTTGGCCGGCCGGTTCTGGTGTACTATATGTCCCATCCCCATGCCAGGCGAGTGGGCGCAGCGGCGGGCCCTCATCGGGCGCCGGCCAGGGAAGTTATTCGGCCTGGGCAGGCGGTGGCCGCGCCGGCTGCGCGGCATCTGGTTGCAGAACGCAGCCTTTCTCGGCGTTGCCCTTCTCAGCGGCATCCTGCTGACCCGCCCTCTGGCAACTGGCATCGCCCTGTTATTCTTCGTGGTGGCCGCCTTTGTCTTCAGCCTGGTATTCGAGCGCCGCACTTTCTGCCGCTACCTGTGCCCGGTGGGCGGGTTCATCGGCCTGTATTCGATGGCCGCGCCGCTGGAGTTGCGGGTGCGCGACCGCGAGGTCTGCCGCACACACACCGAGAAGACGTGCTATCTGGGCAATGCGGAGGGCTACGGCTGTCCGTGGCTGGTCTTTCCGGGTGCGCTGGAGCGCAACACGTATTGTGGATTGTGCACCGAGTGCCTGAAGACCTGCGAACTGAACAACATCGTCCTCAACCTCCGGCCGCCTGGCGCGGATCTGCTGGTTGCCCAGGGCCGGCGGCTGGACGAAGCGTACAAGGGCTTCATCATGCTGTCCTGCGCGCTGATCTACTCGGCGGTGTTTCTGGGGCCGTGGGGCTGGCTCAAGGATA
>JBHHXF010000803.1:0-1774 GCA_046756905.1 Anaerolineae bacterium
CCTCGCTCCGCTGGCGCTCCGTTCGGAATGACACTGGGGCGAGGCCGGCCTATCTCACATACAGCGGAGGACAAGCTATGAAGAGGCGAATAGCGATTGCAATCGGATTGGCCGGCCTCGGCGCGTACCGGTTCCGCCGGCAATGGATCGGGCGACTGCTCGGTCTGACGCCGGCGCGCTACCACGTGGCCGTCGAACGGAACCTACCCGTGCCCATGCCCGACGGTGTCATCCTGATGGCCGACCACTACATGCCACAGGAGCAGGGAACTTTCCCGACCGTGCTGATCCGCTCACCCTACGGGCGCGGATTGGACGTACCTCTGCTGGGCCTGCGATTCATCTTCATCGCCCAACGGTTTGCCGAGCGCGGCTACCACGTCATCGTCCAGGGCACGCGCGGTCGGTTCGATTCGGGCGGCGAGTTCGAGCCGTTCGTCAACGAGGCAGCAGACGGGCAGGCCACCCTGGATTGGATCGCTTCGCAGCCCTGGTTTGACGGCAACCTGGGGATGTGGGGCCCCAGCTACCTGGGCTATGTCCAGTGGGCAGTGGCCGCCGGCGCGCCAGCACACCTGAAGGCCCTGGTCCCCAGCCTGACCACATCACGGCGCTACGCATTCATCTACCCGGACGGGCCCTTCTCCCTGGACACGGCACTGCGGTGGATACTCCTGCTGGATACGATGGATCAGCCAGTCTGGAAGATGTTAGGCCGGCTGCGGACCCAGGAACGTACCGTCGCCCCCGCTCTTCAACACCTGCCCGCCGGCGAGGCAGATGCCAGGGCCATGGGCCAGCCTGTCTCCTTCTATCGTGACTGGCTCATCCATCCCGACGCCGATGACCCGTACTGGAATGGCAGCGACCACGGGACCGGCATGGAGCGCGTAACAGCGCCGATCCACCTCATGAGCGGCTGGTACGACATCTTCCTGCGCGGCCTGCTGGACGACTACGCTGCGCTGAAAGCCACCGGCCATGTGCCCTACCTGACCATCGGTCCCTGGTTCCACCTCGAATCCGAGCCGGCCTGGGAGGCGCTGCGCCTGGGCATCGACTGGTTCGATGTGCACCTGAAGGGGGATCGCCGCCGGCTGCGGGAGCACCCCGTGCGAATCTACGTGATGGGCGCCAACGAGTGGCGGGAGATGGCGGACTGGCCGCCGCCGGCGCAGGAGACCCGCTACTACCTGAGCGCCGGCCAGCGACTGTCCATCGATGGGCCAGCCGGCACTGCCTCCGCCGACCACTATCGATACGATCCGGCCAATCCCACGCCGGTGGTGGGCGGGGCGCTATTCAACCCCCAGGGTGGCCCGCAGGACAACCGCTCCCTGGAAGCCCGCCCCGACGTGCTGTGCTACACGACCCACCCGCTGACAGCCGACGTCGAGGTGATCGGCCCCGTGCGATTGGAGCTGTACGTCCGTTCCAGCTTGGCGCACACGGATTTTGTAGGCCGGCTGTGCGACGTCCACCCCGACGGCCGGTCCATGAACGTTTGCGACGGGATACTGCGGGTCGAGCCAGGCACGGGAGAACCTCAGCCCGACGGCAGCCTGCGAATCGAGATCGATATGTGGGCGACGGCACACCGGTTCCGGCGGGGCCACCGCATCCGGCTGCAGGTGGCGAGCGCCGGCCATCCCCGCTGGGACCGCAATCTGGGCACCGGCGAGTCTATCGGCACAGGTACGAGCATGGCTGTCGCCGTACAGACCATCTACCACGACGACGCTCATCCGTCGGCGCTGGTGCTGCCGGCCAGTAA
>JBHHXF010000804.1:0-1773 GCA_046756905.1 Anaerolineae bacterium
CCCCTCGAACCAGCCGGCCCAGTGATCATCCAGGCAGCCCTGAACGCGGATGTGGTACTCCGCTCGATAGGCTGCGCCGGCAGGCCGGCTCGCGGTCGCCTGCGACGGTGATTCTGAGCTCATCGCCGGCTGCCCCTGCGTCGGAGGCGGCGCGCTGCCAGCACAACGGCCACGGCCACGATCCCCGCCGGCCACACACGCTGGAACCAGCCAGGCTCGTACGAGGCCACCAGTCCACCCAGCATCGCCTGCAACTCCGATTCCGCGAACCACCGGCCCCGCACCATGACGCCGGCGCGCTGCTGCGCAGCGGACACGTCCTCCAGCGGGTTGGCCGTCAGGAGCAGCAGGTCGGCGCGGTGGCCCGGCGCAATCGTCCCGAACTCGTCCAGCTTGCCCATGGCTTCGGCGGCGCTGCGCGTGCCGGCTGCGAGCGCTTCGTAAGGGCTCAACCCTGCTTCCACGAGAAGCGCCAGTTCCTCGTGCACGGAAAAACCTGGGATGTGGTAGGCCTGCGCGGCGTCGGTGCCCAGCAGAATGCCGGCCCCTGCCCGGTGCAAAGCCTGCACCATCTCCCGATTGAGAGCCGCTATGCGCTGCGGATAATCCGCGCCGGCGTACGTGTGGCTTTTGCCCATCATGTAGTAGAGGAATGGCGTGAGAAGTCTGGTGCCGGGCGAAACGTAGAGCATGCCCGGCTGGTTCTCCAGGCGCTGGACGCCTTCCGCGGTCTCCTTGGTCTTGGGATACTCGGACAGGGTCACGCAATTCCACACCCCAGCTTCACGAGTCTTTACGGCGTAGTCATCCAGTTGGTCGCGGGGGATGATGAATTCCACCGCATCCGGGTCAACGTAGCCAGTCAGGTGCTCGATGGTCTGCTGTCCGCTTGCCAACACCCCATCCAGACCCACCGCGAACGGCACGTGTCCGACAACCGGCATATCATTCTCACGCGCCGTATCCACAATGGCTTGATACACCTCTGGAGAAAGATGGTCGTAGACCTTGATGACATCGTACCCCTGCGCTTTCTGCCAGGAAACCGATTGGGCGGCCTCTTGCGGCGAGACCACGGTTTCTGCCAACGGGTGGAAAGCCGGCTCACCTTCCATGACCGGGCCGGCGGTGTAAATCGTCGGGCCCAACAAGCGGCCCTGTTCGATCTGCCGCCGCAGTTCCAATTGGTCGGGCATCCCAACCCGGAGCTTCTTGCCGGTATTGCCCCACAAATTGCGGATACTGGTCACGCCGTTGGCGACCAGGAGCAGCAGGTCATTTTCATACTCCACGTGGACGTGCATATCTACCAGGCCGGGCATCAGGTACTTGCCCGTGCCATCGACGACCTGCGCGCCATCCGGCGCCTGGACCTGTGCCGCGTTCCCGATCGTTTCGATCATCCCATCCCGCACGATCACGGTCTGGTTTTCCTCGACCCGCTCACTGTCCATGGGGATGACGTTGACATCCACGATGGCGACGAGCGGATCGGCAGCCGGCAGCTCGGCTGAGAGGCGGTGGATGTAGGGTTTGTCGAAGGACAGAACGCCGGCGTTGGTCAGGGCCAGCAGGCCAAGGCCTGCCAACAGCAGGATCACAATGAACGACCAGCGCAGTATGCTTCTCATCAGGGTTGCGTCGCCTCCAGGTCTATGCGGATCATGACGCGCTCCTGCGCCGCGCGGGCGCAGTCTTCGGGCCGGGGCTGGCCGGCGGGATCAAGCGTCACCCCGAAGTATTTGGCATTCTTCGGGAACTTCCGGAAATAGG
>JBHHXF010000805.1:0-1773 GCA_046756905.1 Anaerolineae bacterium
TGCATACGAACTTGCTCTCCGACCTGCCTCGCCCCTACCGCCGGCTCCAAAAACAGTTGGCTAGATGGCTAGATGGCTGGATGGCTGGGTGGTACGGAGCCAGCCACCTAGCCATCCAGCACTCTCATGCTTCATGGTGCTCTTGCGGGTATATTGGCTGCTCTGAGATGGCTGCGGCGACGATGTGCAGCAATTGCTCATCTTGTTCGGGTAGAACGGTGCGAGGGTCAAAAAGTACCTGGTCGTTCTCAATGCGTGCAATCACGGGCGGATCGGATGCGCGGAGCCTGGCGGACAGGCTGTCTGGCGAATCGACGACCACCGCCAGTGCATAGCTCGGCAGCGTCTGGCCGGGCAGGGACCCACCCCCAACCGTTGATTCCACCGGCACAACTTCTGCGACTACACCCACTGCTCCCAGATGGTCAGCCCAGGCATGGGCACGTTCGCGAAGCTTCTCAGTCGATGCCGAAATCATGCGCCAGACAGGAACCTCCTCCGTGGCGACCCCACGCACGTAGCTCAGCAGGGTCGCTTGGAGGCCGGCCAGTGTAGTCTTGTCAACCCGCAGCGCCCGCGTCATCGGGAAGCGTTTGATCCGCTCCACCAGCTCGGCCTGGCCCACGATAATCCCTGCCTGGGGACCGCCCAGCAGCTTGTCGCCACTGAAACAGACCAGGTCAGCGCCGGCCCTTCGACCGGTTCCTTCCCTTCGGCCCGGCTCAGGACGGGCGTCAAGTCCTGGGCCGGACCAGGCCTCAGGCGGGGCCTCAGGACAGGCCTGGATAGATGCCTGGACGGTTGGCTCAGGCATCAGGCCATAGGCGGTAGTGTCCAGCAGGCTGCCGCTCCCCAGGTCGTCGACAACCGGCAGGCCCCGTTCCTGCCCCAGGGCGACCAGTTCCTCGATGCCTACCTCATGGGTGAAGCCGGTGATGCGGTAGTTGCTGGTGTGCACCCGCATGAGTAGGGCTGTGTCCTCCGTGATTGCATCCGCATAGTCCCGCAGGTAGGTTTTGTTGGTTGTGCCTACCTCCACCAACCGGGCACCACTCTGGGCCATGACCTCTGGGATGCGGAATCCGCCACCAATTTCCACCAATTGCCCGCGCGAGATGATGACCTCGCGGTCACGAGCCAGGGCTGTCAGTATCAACAGCGTGGCGGCGGCGTTGTTGTTGACGACCAGTGCTGCCTCGGCGCCGGTGAGCCGGCGCAGCAGGTCGGTGGCGTGGGTGTAGCGGGACCCACGCTGGCCGGCCTCTAGGTCATACTCCAGGTTGCTGTAACCAGCCCCCACTTCCTGCATGGCAGCAATCGCAGCCGCACTCAGGGGCGCCCGCCCCAGGTTGGTATGGATGATGACGCCGGTGGCATTGATTATGGGCTGAAGGGAGGGACGTAGTGACGTCTGTACCCGCCGTGCGATGATGCCGGCCAGTTCGTCAAGGCTCGGTGCGGGGTGGCCGGCCAGAATCTCCTGTCGAATCTCGTCAAGAACAGCGCGCGCAGTATCAACCAGGACTTCGTGGCCGTAGTGTGACTCCAGCGCCTGAATAGGAGGCTCGTTCAGCAGCCTGTCTACGCTTGGCAGGTAACGCAATGCCTCTTTCATGTTGCTGCAACCAGTTGATCTAATCAGAACTTGACACGCCGACGCGGTAGGCAGTGAACAGTGATCAGTGATCAGTGATCAGTAGTCACTGTTTACTGATCACTGATCACTGTTCACCGGTACTCGGGTGCGCCGGGCTCCGGTGTCGCCGGAATGTA
>JBHHXF010000806.1:0-1771 GCA_046756905.1 Anaerolineae bacterium
CGCCAGGGCTCGCGGGCCAGCCGATAGAGCCACTCGAGACCCAGGCTTTGGACCCAGCGAGGTGCGCGCCTGGCTACGCCGGCCAGGAAGTCGAAGGCGCCGCCCACACCCATGGCTACTGGCAACTCCAGCCGGCCCAGGTTGCGCGCGATCCAGAAATCCTGCTGAGGCGCGCCGTACGCCACGAAGAGGATGTCTGGAGCCGCAGCGCGAATCATCTCTACAATGTTGTCCTCTTCCTCGATGGCCGGCGAGCCGGCGTGCGTGCCGACGATCATCACGCCGGGCGCTATGTTGACCAGCCGCGCGGCTGCTTTCTCTGCCACGCCGGGGGCTGCGCCCAGCAGGAATATCCGGTGCCCCAACTGGGCCGCCTGTTGCGCGATAAGCGGGATCATGTCGGAGCCGGCGACGCGCTCCGGGAGCGGTGTGCCCAGCCGGCGAGCGGCCCACAGCAGTCCAACACCGTCGGGAATCCGCAGGTCGGCGTGGTTGACTACGTCACGAAAGGCAGGCAGGCGCTGGGCGGTCATGACAAACTCGGGGTTGACGGTCACAACCTGGTGGGGCGTGCCCTCCTCGACGAAGCCGGCGATGCGTTGGAGGGCCTGCTCAGTCGTCACATTGTCGATCTGTACGCCGAGGATTTCAATTGTCAATTGTGAATTGTCAACCCTTCGACGGGGCTCAGGACAGGTTGTCAATGGTGAATGCGCCGGCTGCTGTGTGTCTGATGGGTGGTTCATGTGCCTGCCACACTTTCCAGGATGGTGAGGGTCTGTTGGGCGGCGCGCTGCCAGGTGAACTGCCGGGCGCGTTGGAGTCCGCGCCGGCGGAGTTCCGCGCGCAGGTCCTCGTCGGTGAGGATGTGGGCCAGGGCGTCGGCCAGGGCATCGGTGTCGTGCGGATCGACGAGCAGCGCGGCATCGCCGGCCACTTCCGGCAGGGATGAGACGTTGGAAGCCACGACCGGTGTTCCGCAAGCCATGGCTTCCAGCACCGGGAAGCCGAACCCTTCGTACAGGCTGGGCATCGCCAGGGCGCGCGCGCTGGAGATGAGGGCCGGCAGGTCTTGCTGATCCACGTGCCCCAGGAGCCGGACGCGGTCAGTCATGGCTGTGGCGCGGGCGACCAGGTCGTCGATCTGCCAGCCTGGCTTGCCGGCGAAGATTAATTGGGTATTGGGTATTGGGTATTGGGTATTGGGCAGACGTTCGAAGGCATCCAGGAGTCGGTGGAGGTTCTTGCGGGGCTGGAGGGTGCCGACGTGGATGACGTATTCTGAGTGGATGCCATAGCGAGAGCGGACGGCGGCCAGTTGATTCGGGTCGTCTATCGGGCGAAATGCTGGATCGAGGCCGGGGTAGACGACAGTGATGTGGTTGGGGTCGGCGCTGTAGTGACGGATGAGGTCCTGGCGGGTGGCTTCGGAGTCGGTCAGGAGGTGGGCTGCCACCCGTGTGTGCCGGCGTGTGCTCCAGTCCAGGTACCAACGGTCAAAGCGCCCGTGCGCCTCGGGGTAGGCCAGGTAGCCCAGGTCGTGCACGGTGACGACGGCCGGCACCGGGCAGATCAGGGGCAGCACGTGGCTGGGCACGAACAAGACGTCGGGCCGGTAGCGGGTCAGTTCCAGAGACAGGCGCGCGTGCGTCCAGAGCCGGGGCCAGGGGATGACACGGTAGTTGAGATGCGGCGATGCCGGGAAGAGGCCGGCGGGTGGCGGCGTGTTGAAGTACAGCCGGAAGTCGTGCGCGCCGGCTCCGGCGACCAT
>JBHHXF010000807.1:0-1762 GCA_046756905.1 Anaerolineae bacterium
GAGATGGCTGGGGCTGCCCAGGAACGTGGTGGCGTTGGGGCTGGTAAGCCTGTTTCAGGACATCAGCTCCGAGATGATCTATCCGCTCTTGCCGCTGTTCCTGGCCAACGTGCTGGGCGCTGACAAGGCGATCATCGGCCTGATCGAGGGTATCGCCGAGAGCACGGCCAGCCTGCTAAAGGTCTTTTCCGGCTGGCTGAGCGATCGGAGTGGCCGGCGCAAGGCGTGGGCGGTGGGCGGCTACAGCCTCTCGGCGCTGGTGAAGCCGGCGGTGGCCCTGGCTCAGGCGTGGCCCTTCGTCCTGGGGGTGCGGTTTCTGGACCGCGTGGGGAAAGGGGTGCGCACCGCGCCTCGCGATGCGCTGCTGGCCGCGTCCACGCCGGCTGAGTCCCGAGGCCGTTCTTTCGGCCTGCACCGTGCCATGGACACGACGGGCGCCATCATCGGGCCGCTACTGGCGTTTGTGCTGCTCCCGGTGTTCAGCGGGAACTATCGCCCGGTGTTTGCTGTGACGATCATTCCGGGCCTCATCTCCGTGGCGTTGCTCGTCTTCCTGGTTCGGGAGCGCCATGTCCGGGCACCGCTCGGCGAACGACAGGGACTCCGGATCAGCCTTGCGCCATTCGACCGGCAGTTCCGCCTGTTTCTGCTGGCAGTGGTGGTGTTCACCCTGGGTAATTCGAGCGACGCCTTTCTGCTGCTGCGGGCCGATGCGACCGGGGTGCCGGGCGTGCAGATTCCGCTGTTGTGGCTGGTGTTCAACGTCGTGTACGCGCTGGCCTCGACGCCGGCCGGCGCTCTGTCGGATCGAATTGGTCGGCGCGGCGTGATCGTCGGGGGGTATGCCGTGTTTGCACTGGTCTATCTCGGCTTTGCGCGAGCCAGCACGGTCTGGCACATCTGGCTGCTGTTCGCCGCCTATGGCCTGTATTACGGACTGACGGAGGGCGTCCAGCGGGCCTATGCCGCCGATCTCGTGCCGGACCACCTGCGCGGCACCGCCTTCGGTGTGTATCACACGCTGACGGGGCTGGCGCTGTTCCCGGCCAGCCTGGTGGCCGGCAGGCTGTGGCAAACCATCGGCGTGCCGGCGCCCTTCTTCTACGGCGCTGCTATGAGCGGGCTGGCGGTGGCAATCTTCGCCTTCGCATTGCGGGGATGAGATGGATTTGATACCATGTGAGTTCCGAAAAGAGCGGCCCATCGAAGTGGATGGAGCAGGCCGGCGCGAGATTGTTTGCCAGGCGGCTAACTACGCGCGACTAACGGTGGCCGGCGAAGATGCGACGCGCATGGAAGACATCTGTGGTCGATGCACGATTCCCGGTCTCATTGCCGGCGATCGGTGGGCATGTCTGCACCTGCGACCGGTGAAGATGCTGGACGAGAACAGCCAGGTGACGTATTTCGCTTGTCGCTGGTTCTACAAGCTCCAGCGGCACGGTCAGCCCACAGACCTGACGTGGTGTCACGCCTGCCCCCACTGGTTCCCCCGGCCGCCCCTGGAACTGATCAGAGGACACCATGAGGAGACGGAGGCGATCCGCCGGCACATCGTCGAGGGACCGCCGCCGTCCGATCGTTGGTGGAAGCCTCTGGGTCCACGGGAGCCGGGCTCCTGGTGGCAGCGCCTCTTCTCCTGGATATAGATTCAAGGAACCGTAGTCGTAGTAACGACTTCAGTCGTTCCGCTCGTAGTAACGACTTATGAAGTTTGAGAAAATAATCAGGGTACTGATCCCGACAGGCCCGCCCGCCGATG
>JBHHXF010000808.1:0-1757 GCA_046756905.1 Anaerolineae bacterium
CTGATCGACAACCTGCGGGAGGGTTAGTACAGAGTTTTCCCAAGTACTGATTATAGGATCACTGGATCGACTACGCAAACGTGATGTCCCGATTGCTCTATCACCTACTCCCGCCGGATGGCAAAATCCGGGCCGAGCGAAGTGGGACAGTACTTTCCTGGAAATGCCTTACCCGCCGTTGACAAGTCGTGCTCATTCTGATATACTGCACAGCGTAAATGAAAAGGATTTTCAGTAAGCGGTGGGAGATCTATGAGCATTAATCCAGAAGCGCGTGATATGCCCCTGGCACGCCGGCTGCGGCACCACGGCTACAGGCTGACCAAGCCACGACTGGCCGTGCTGGAAACGCTAGAGGCCGGCCCCCACCACCTGAGTCCGTCAGAGGTCTTTGAGCGAGCGAAGGAGGTCTATCCATCGCTGGGTCTGACGACGGTCTACCGCACGCTGGAGTTGTTGACTGAACTGGGTACGCTGCGGACGTCCTACATGGGGGATGCAGCCCAGCGCTACCACAACAGCGGAGAGGGGCACCACGACCACTGCGTATGCTCCGCCTGTGGCAGAGTGATGGAGATTGATGAGTGTCACCTGGAGGCTGTCGTGGAACTGATTGAACAGAAGACCGGCTTCCAGATTGAGGGTCATTTTCTGGAGCTGTATGGCCGGTGTCCGGGATGTCGCTCCATGGCCGGGAGCGAGAGCACGGGGAAACCAGAAGGGTCAAAGGAGCCGGGGGATCGCGGGTGAATCGTTTCACGATGTCAGATTCCAAAAGGTTGCTGCTCGCCATTGGCGGGATGATCATTCTTACAGGGATATGGCTGGTGGGGTGTGGGGGGAGTAGGCCGGCTTCACCGATCGCGCCGGCCCGGCAAGATCTAGGCGATAGGTCAGCTGATAGTCGGCCGGCGTTGTCCGCTGCACCCCTGGGCGAGGCGGAGAAGCTGCGCGTGATCGCCACCACGAACATCGTGGCCGATGTCGTGGGTAATGTCGGCGGAGACCGGATCGAACTGACGGGATTGCTGCCGGTTGGCGCTGATCCCCATGCCTACGAGCCGACACCACAGGACTTGCGAGCTGTGGCCGGCGCTCACGTAATCTTCGCCAATGGTGTGGGATTGGAGGAATTTCTGGACGAGATGATCAGGAACGCCAGCGGCGATGCACCAGTGATCCCCGTCTCGCAGGGCGTTGACCTCCTCGAGGTTGATCCTGGCGAGGTCGATGAGCCGGATAACGCGGGAGCTGACCCCCATACCTGGTTTGACCCGAACAACGTGGTGATCTGGGTTCGGAACATCGAGGGCGCACTCAGTTCACTGGACCCGGATAATGCAGGCGTCTACGAGGTGAACGCACAGGCGTATGTGGCGAAACTGGAGACGTTGGACGCATGGATTCGAGAGCAGGTATCTCAGGTACCAGAGGAGAACCGGAAGATTGTCACCGACCACCGTGTCCTGGGCTACTTTGCAAGAGCATACGGGTTTGAGCTGATTGGGGCAGTTGTCGAAGCCTACAGTGCGGCCGCGGAACCATCGGCACAGGAGATCGTGGCGTTGGAAGATAACATCCGGCAGTTCCGTGTGCCGGCGGTGTTCGTCGGCCGGACCGTCAATGCTAAGCTTGCCGCGCGAGTGGCCGAAGATACCGGCATCCAGTTGGTCCCCCTCTACACCGGCTCCCTGAGCGAAGCCGGCGGCGAGGCGGTCAGCTATCTCGATTTCATGCGTTATGACGTGAGTGCGATC
>JBHHXF010000809.1:0-1757 GCA_046756905.1 Anaerolineae bacterium
CGAATGAAGGATGAAGTCAACCTCTTCCCGGACGCCAGCCGGTAGCGGCTCCGGCTCATGCGAGTTCATGATCTCGATGGTCTTGTCGCGCAGCCGGTCGCTCAGCGTGGGGCGGCCGGCGGCCTCCCACTGATCGACGCGCCGGCGTTCGAACAGCGTTGGATACCAATAGCCGCGGAAATGCTTCAGCGTGTGCTCGGCGGCCACGAAATCGCCGCCTGGCCCGACCTCGTGGATGACGTCCAGGGCGAACGATTCGTCGTCCAGGCTCACGCCCTGCATGAAGCGGCGGTGCATGTCAATCAGCTCGGCGGTGAAGACGATCATCTCTGGTGACGTGGTGAGGCCGGCCTCCAGGTAGCCCACATCGTGCACCAGATTAGCGCCCATCATCAGCGCGTCGCGGACCTGGTACGCGGCGTCGGCGGCAGCCTGGGCATCCATGATGTGTGAATCGGTGCAACTTGAGTAGCCCCACGTTGGCAACCGGTAGTAGCGTCCCATCTCGGCGACCATCGCCCGCGCCAACTGGAACTCCGGCGCGCCGTAGACGCTGATGGTGGTCCGCATGTCCAGGTGGTGGAGGCCGGTGCCGTAGATGAAGGGCGCACCTTGCCGCTTCAACTGGTGGATCACCAGGCTGCTCAGCACTTCGGCGTTGCCCAGGGCCATGCCGCCGGCCAGCGTGACCGGTGCCGTGCCGCCCATCATCGGCGCCGGCGAGTGCACGATGGGCAGCCGCTGTTCGGCCATGTACAACAGCTTCTCGGTGGCCGTCTGACTGTGCACCAGCGGCGTCGTCGGCTCCGAGTAGAGCAGCAGCGTGGGGTTCAGGCGGAGTTGTTCGATGCCGCCGGCGGCTGCGGCGGCCATGGCGACGATGGCCTCGCAGTCAGCGCGGTCGTTAGCCACGAAGACCGCCGGCTTGGTGCTGTGGGTGAGCATCAGGACGAATTGCTGCCGGTATTGCTGCTCCGTCGGCACATCCGACGGGATGCCCATGGACATCAGGAAAGCGATTTGGGGCAGGGCGTCGCACAGGCGGACGCAGGCGGCCACATCGTCGGCAGTGAACTTGCGCCGGCCGGCCTTGGGGTCCAGGTAGTTAGGGCAGTCCGAGCCTGACCCGAAGTTCACCTGGCGGCCGGCCAGCTCCGCTGCGACCTCGTCGCTGCCACGCCGGCACAGCACCACGCGCGACGGGGCTTTGCCCAGCGCCCACTCGACCAGGGCCGGCGGCAGTCTGACCAACTTCTCCTCGGTGACGAGGCCGCCGGCCTCCTCCAGCAAGGCCAGTGCCTCCTCATCGTGGACCCTCACGCCTGTCCGGCGCAGAATCCCCAGCGACGCCTGGTGAATCCGCTCGCACTGGGCGCGGTTCAGCAACTGGAACTTGGGGAAGGCGAGCGGTGTAAAGGTTTCACTCATCACCATCTCCTGTGTCTCATCTCACGAAAACTCTGTTAAAACGCATTGCGGCAAAAGCGACACCTACACTCGCGACGGATTGTCAAATCCGTCGCCCAGCGGCTGGATCCGGCGATCCAGCCGGAGCGAAGTGCGGCTTTTGCCCTAATGCGTTAGAACGCCAGACGACAAAAGTCGCACACCACTGCCCCCCCCTCAATCCCCCCCAAAGGTGGGGAAGCCTGTCCTCCCCCCTTTGGGGGAGTCAGAGGGGGGAAAGCCACCTGCGCGACGAATGATGAACCTTGAGAAAATAATTCGGGTACGGGCGACTCGGCTCCGGCCGGCCT
>JBHHXF010000810.1:0-1755 GCA_046756905.1 Anaerolineae bacterium
CTCTACAGAGCATCCTGAGTAGACCTGAGCGTAGCGAAGGTCGTATCGAAGGGTGCGGCTTATCGGAGAGTAGTGCCTGCCCAAACCCGCAGCCTTCGATACGGCCTTCGACTTCGTCTCGGCCTACTCAGGGTGCTTATCCATCTCTTCTTGACCGCTTATCCCTGCCACTGTTGACCAAGGTCTCCCGACCGCCGCTCGCCCGGCTCGGTCGGGAGACCTTCGCCGAACGACGAGAGACCTTCGCCAAACGACGAGAACGTGAACGTCAGCGGCGGGGGATCGAATACAACGCCGGCGTGCCTGGCGCGGTGGCGTGCGCGCTCGCGAGCGGCAAGCTGCACTCGCGCCTGCTCGCGGTAGCCGACGGTGTTGTAGGCACAGAAGGGAATCTGTTTGCCGTCCGGCAGTAGAATCTCCTTGCAGCACTTCATCAGATTCTTCTGGTTGAACGTCCAGGGGTCCAGGAAGTCTTGCAGCATCACCATGAACATGCGATCGGCGATGCCATCCAGATCCAGGCCGTCGGGCAATCCGCAGGCCGCACAGGACAGCGCGAACTCCCGTGCCGCCTTATCCGAGCCGGGCACCGCTGACGAGGACCAGAGTCCTTCCAGAGCCAGCTTGATCTCGGCGCCCAGGTCGGGCAGGACGCGATTCGAGATGTAATCGAGATAGTCCTCCACATCGAGGACGCGCGGCAGGGGCAAGACAGTGCCATTCTCAACGTAGGCATAGGTGACGGAGTTGCAGGTGGGGAAGCAGCACGGAACCGGGACGAAGTCCTCCACCATGAACAATCCGTCCGTCTGCGCCTGAATCAACTGGATGACGTCGGGATTGGTCATGCGCTCCAGGGCGTTGTGTTGACCGTGCCGGCCGGCGTGGAAGGCCGGCTGGAAATTGATACCCCGAACCGCCGGATGATCCAGGCCGAACCGGACGATACGGCCCACCTCGTGCGCGTTGACGCCGCGCTCAACCGCCGGCACCAGAATCACGGAACAGCCGGCCTCGGCCAGCCGATCCAGGGCGCGTAGTTTCTCCGGCAGGATGTCCGCCTCGCCACGCAGGACGCGGTAGGTCTCCGACTCGAAGCCGTCGAACTGGAAGTAGATCGCCGGCTGGATGTCAGCCAGTTCAGCCAGAAAGCCGTCGTCGTGGGCGATGCGCCGGCCGTTAGTGTTGAGCATCACGTGGCGAATGGGGCGTGCCCTGGCTGCCCGTAACATCGGGATGATCTGGGGGTGGATGGACGGCTCGCCACCGGAGAACTGCACCACTTCGGGATGACCTTCGGTCTCCACAAAGCGATCCAGGATGCTCTCCACCTCCTCCAGGGTGAGGTTGAAGCCGGCGCCGGCATCGGCAAAGCAGAGCGGACAGTCCATGTTGCAGGAGCTGTTCACCTCGATGATCCCCAGACAGGCGTGCTGCTGGTGATCGGGACACAGCCCACAATCATGTGGACAGCCACGCTCGATGCTGGTGGAGAACTGGAGGGGAAGAGTGCCTGGTTTGTTGAATTTGACCGAACTGGTATAGGCCTGAGCATCGCCATAGATGAGGGCCTCGAAGTTGCCATGGTCGGGACAGCGTTTGCGCATGTACACCTTGTTGTCGCGCAGCAGCACCTTGGCATCGATCACCCGCCGGCACTCCGGGCAGATGCTGCGGGTCAGCTCGTAGAAGACGTAGTCAGCATCTTGTTTCTCGAGCGTGGGGTGGGAGGGTGTCAATACGTCGATGGTCATT
>JBHHXF010000811.1:0-1742 GCA_046756905.1 Anaerolineae bacterium
ATGCCGGCAGGCTCTATGGAGCCGAGCCCGGCATCAATGCTGAGAGAAAGGACTTCAACTGATGTCAATTGCATTTCCACCCCGTCACGGACAAGCTGGCAAGAGCCAGGAGCCGTGGGAACCAGCGCCGGCCCCACCCCAGCCGACCCTATCTTCAGATGAACGCCTCGTGGCCGGCCTGCTGGAGGTAACGCGGGACAGCACCGGCTACCTTCGGCAAGATGCGGTGGCTACACGAGACGACCCCCGACTGACGCCGGCCCTGCAACGCCGGCTTGGACTGCGCCCAGGCGACCTGGTGGAGGCTGTCGCTAAGCGTGAGCAGCGCGGGTGGGCGGTCCAACGTGTCTGGCGGGTTAATGGACACGGAACGGACGGTCTGGCCCGGCGGCCGCAGTTCGACAGGCTGACCGCGGTGCATCCCGACCACGCGCTGACTCTCGGGCCATCACCGGGCGCCATCACCGGGCGGTTGCTCGATCTGTTAGCCCCCGTCGGACGGGGCCAGCGGGGTCTGATTGTGTCGCCCCCAATGGCCGGCAAGACGACGCTGCTGAAGGACCTAGCCCAAGCCGTGGTCCAAGACGACGAACTGACGCTGCTGGTGTGCCTGATCGGCGAGCGCCCCGAAGAGGTGACGGACGTGCGGCGCTCGGTGAAGGCAACTGTGCTGGCAGCCGACCTGGACACACCACCGGCGGCACAGGCACGGGTAGCTGATCTGGGAATCGAGCACGGCAAACGGCTGACCGAAGAGGGACAACACGTGGTTGTGTTGCTGGACAGCCTGACACGTCTAGCGCGGGCACATAATCTGGACGCGCGTGGCGCCGGGCGGACCCTGTCGGGCGGCATGGACGCGTCTGCGCTTCAACCGGGCCGGCGCGCATTTGGTGCCGCGCGCGCCACGGAGGAGGCCGGCAGCCTCACGGTGTTGGCCACAGCGCTAGTGGATACCGGCAGCCGGCTAGACGACGTGGTCTACGAGGAGTTCAAGGGCACGGGCAACATGGAGGTGCATCTGGACCGCGGTCTGGCCCAGCAGCGACTCTACCCGGCGGTGGCCATCCACCGCTCCGGCACACGCAACGAAGAGTTGCTATTGGATGACGACACGCTCAACCGGGTACACCGGTTGCGACGCCGGCTGCATAGGCTGAGCGACGCCGAGGCACTAAGCCTTCTCCTCGATACCCTTCGCACCTATCCAACAAATCAGGAAACGCTGGACGCGCTAGCGCGATAGGGGTCGGCGGGAGGGCGTGGAGGCTCCGGGGCATAGCGACCACCTCACATGCCGAGCAGCGAGCGCAGCCGGCCCACTGCACCTTCCCCTTCATCCCCAAAGCGTCGCTTGATCTCCCGCATACCCGGCTCGACGAGAACCTCGCCGTCGGGGAAGCGCAGTGTGGGAACGCTGGCGTAGCCGCCGGTCTGCGCCAGCACGAAGGCTCGCCCCTCGGGATTGGCGCTGATGTCTATCCACTCGAAGTCGATGCCCTGCTGTTCCAGGAAGGCTTTGGCCCACCGAGAATTGCCACACCAGTTCGTGCCATAAACAATCAGCCGGCGTTGTTCCTGAGTCATCTGTTCACCATCCCTGATCTTTCTCGAACAAGACGTGATCTACAGACGGAAGTGTACTCCTCCTCCGCGCCATAAACCGTGGGCAGTCATACATTATCTAGTTGCTACTCAGCCACTTCGCTCCTGGCGAATGAATTCGCGGCAACCCTTCGACA
>JBHHXF010000812.1:0-1742 GCA_046756905.1 Anaerolineae bacterium
AGTTACTCACCCCACACCTCTTCGTGTGAGTATAGTCTTATCTTACCCTGTTCCTTCCGGCGGAGAATGTCCTCCATGTCCTCATAGAGTGGCGAGTCCGGTTCGAGGTAGAGCACGTCAGGAGTTTCTGTAACGAGCCGTGCCAACTCCTCGCGCACTACTCGGCGCATAAGCGGTTCCAGCAGGTTGACAAGATCGTCCACACTGATTGATATTTTCTGTGGCGGTTGAACGGTCATGATTGCATTACCCTCTTTCCACAATAGCTCAGCTACGCAACACCCCTCACGTTTCTTTCAAATGCTCTCGAATCAGCAATGCCGCCGTTGCCCCCTCGCCGGCAGCCGAGGCCACCTGCTTGGTGCTGCCGGAGCGCACGTCGCCGGCGGCGAAGACGCCGGGTATGCTGGTTTCCAGGAAGGCCGGCGTATGATCTCCGACCGCTTCCGCATGTTCCAGGTCGTGACCTGTTAGAATATAGCCCCACTGGTTTGTTGCCAGAGTTCCCCGCACGAAATCGCTGTTGGGCAACTGGCCGATGAACACGAACACTCCGCCGGGGGTCATCTCCCACTGTTCGCCCGTCTGCCTGTTCTCGACGGTAAGGCGCTTGAGCTTGCCGCCCTTGCCGTGGAATTCATTGACTTCGGTGTGGAACAGGACGTCGATGGCGGGATGGTCCATGACTTTGTCTACGGCCACCTGGCTGGCGGTCAGTTCGCCACCACGCACGAGCAGCGTCACTTTTGGCGAGAAGCGGGTCAGGAACACGCCCTCTTCGGCGGCGCTGTTCCCGCCGCCGACCACGACCAGTTCCTCGCCCTTGTAGAACGGGCCATCACAGGTGGCACAGAAGTGGACGCCGGCCCCGATGTAGTCCTCCTCGCCTGGCACGTTGAGCCGGCGGTAGTCGGCGCCGGTGGCGATGAGCAGCGCCCGCGCCCCGTATTCGCTGCCGTCGCTGGTGATCACCCAGCGCGAGTTGCCGTCGCGAGCCTCGATGCGGGTCACCTCCTGAGCTTGCAGAATCTCCACGCCGTAGCGTTGCGCTTGGCGAACGAGACGGTCGGCGAAGTCGGTGCCGGTGACACCCTCCGGGAAGCCGGGGATATTTTCGATGTCCTGGGTGGCAGCCGCCTGCCCGCCCAGGCCGCCCATCTCGACCACCAGGGTGTCGATGCCTTCGCGGGCGGTGTAGAGGGCTGTGGTCAGGCCGGCCGGCCCTGCTCCGACGACGATCAGGTCGTAGAATTCCCGCTCGGCTGTGGTGCGCAGCCCGAGCTTCTGCGCCAGCTCGGCGTTGGACGGCTCAACCAGGATGGAGCCATCGGGGAAGACGATGGTGGGGATAATGCGCTTGCCGTTGTTGACCTGCTCGACATAGTGCCGCGCCTCTTCGTCCTTCTCAATGTCGATCCAGTCGTACGCGATCTGCTGTTCGCCCAGGAAGCGCTTGCTGCGCCGGCAGTCCGGGCACCAGTGAGCGCCGTAGAGTTGGATGTCTGTCTTAGTCATTCTTGCTCCTCCTGAAATCAGGCTTTTGTAGGCTGATGAGGTAGTGTTACTGCGTACTGCGTATTGCGTATTGCGTACTGCTCGATACGCAATACGCAGTACGCAGTACGCAGTCATATTTCCATGAAACCGAAAACTGGCCTGCTGATGGAGTAGAAAGTAACTTCCGCTGCACTTTACCCACGACACCGTGAAACGTGATGCGTGAAACGTGAAGACGCCTTCCC
>JBHHXF010000813.1:0-1739 GCA_046756905.1 Anaerolineae bacterium
ACCGAGGCGGTGCTGCGCGCGGTGAAGCTGGGTTGGTTGACCCTGAACGAGGTGGCCGGCTAGATGGCGGACAGTAGGCCATCCACCATTCGCCAGCAGCCATCCACCAGCAGCCAGCAGCCATCGGCCCGGCAGCGGCGCTGGTTGCGCGGGATGCCCATTCAGCTCTTGCTGTGGACCACCGTGCCGGCCATCGTGATCCTCATCGTGATGGCCGTCGTGGGGGTGGTGGGACACCAGCAATCCATGCAGGACCTCGTCCTGGCCCGCGACGCGCGCCTGGTTCAAACGGCCGCCGCGCGCCTGTCCGACCGGCTGCAAATGACGGCCGACCAACCCGAAACCCTGGCCAACGAGGTTCAGGGAACAGGCCAGGAGGAGGGTCTCGATCTGGAACGGTTGGTGGCCGATCTCGCGCCGGCGGGGGAAGGGCGGGCTTTCCTGATCGACGAGAAGGGACAGGTGCTGGTGGCATCCGAGACGAGCACAGCGCCCGATTCGGTGTCGGGACAGCCCGGTGTGGACGCAGTGCTGGCAGGTGAGGCCGGCGCAACCATCGCGTCCATCGATGGGACAGACATGGTCATCGGTTATGCGCCGGTTTCGCCAGTCGGTTGGGGGCTGATCATCCAGGAGCCGTGGGAAGCTGTCGTAGGCCCGATGATGCGCTTCTCCCTGGTGGTTCCGCTGATTCTCGCAGTGGCGGCCGTGGCGGCTTTGATCAGCGTCATCTTCGGCCTGCGGTCCATTGCGCACCCGCTCCAACAGTTGGACCGACAGGCGGCCCGACTGGCCTGGGGTGAGTTTGAGGCTGTTCAAACCCCGGTCGGGGGAACTCAGGAAATCGAAGACCTGCGTCGTACCCTGAATGATCTGGCTCAGCAGATTCAAGCGCATCGGCAGGGCATGCGCGACTACATCGGCGCCATCACCCGAGGGCAGGAAGAGGAGCGCAAACGGCTGGCCCGCGAACTCCACGATGACACCGTGCAGGACCTGATCGCACTGGGGCACCGCGTCGAGATGGCGCAGCGCGCTCTGGAGCGCGACCCGGAGGCGGCAGCCGAGCGCCTGGACGAGCTGAAGACTCTGGTTGGCGAGACTATCACCGAGGTACGACGCTTCACACGCGCGCTGCGCCCCATCTACCTGGAGGACCTGGGGCTGCTGCCGGCGCTGGATATGCTGGTGCGTGATGTGAGGTCGAAGGCGGGAATCGCCGGCGAGTTTGAGGTCTCCGGGTCATCCCGCCGGCTGCCAGAGGAGTTGGAGCTGACGGTCTTCCGCATTGCCCAGCAGGCCCTCACCAACGTCGTTCAACACGCCCAGGCCATGCGAGTGGTCGTGCATCTCCACTTCGCCGACGACGAAGTGGTATTGACCGTCACCGACGATGGGGTGGGGTTTGACGTACCAGAACGACCTGAGAGTCTGGCGCGAGCCGGCCACTTCGGTCTGCTGGGCATGCAGGAACGGGCGGCGCTGGTGGGGGGCCGGCTGGTGCTGGAATCGAGGGGTTCAGCCCGGGGAGATGGCCATGGTACTCGCGTCACCGCTCGCCTGCCGAGCCCCAGGTTTTCTCGCGTTGGGAGCGCTTCTTGACCGTCCCATCCTCGGCATCCCGTATCAAACAGTCAGTCGCCCCCCTGAAGCAACCCCGGATTACTCCCTCTCATACCCGAAGATCTCCCGGTGCGCCTGGCGCAGCCGCCTCGAACTCACCCGCGTATACACCCGTG
>JBHHXF010000814.1:0-1731 GCA_046756905.1 Anaerolineae bacterium
TATCGTCGAGACTCCGCACCCCGACACAGTCGGGATCGGGTATCTGCCCCTGGTGAAAGGCCCGAGCCCCCTTGACATCGTACAGGAGGCTGGCGCTGGGCGACCCGGTGGCCGGGTCCAGAACCCGCTTCCACGCGAATTCGAAATCACCGGCGGTCACAGGCCGGCCATCGCTCCACACGACGTCATCCCGCAGGTGGAAGATGTATTTCTGGCCCCCGTCCGCAACTTCCCAGCTAGCAGCGACATCGGGCACAACTTCCATCTCGGGTCCCAGGGCGATCAGGCCGCTGAAGAGCTGATCCAGGATTACAATTGAATCGGAGTCAATCGCAAGTGTCGGATCCAAGGTCAATGGCTCTGTACCGGAGACCCTGAGGGCATGTGGCGCCGGCGCTAGAACGGCCGGCCGGCCTCTCCCACCTCGCTGCCACAAAGCGAAGCCTTCCTCGTAAGCTTCCCGCGCGCGGTCGAAGTCGAAGGCGGTGTGATGGGTCAGCCCCAGCTTCATCAACGTCCGCGCCGCGCGCTCGTATTCACCCCGCTCCTTCAGGAAACCCAGCGCCCGCTGATAGTAATCGATCGCTTCCTGGTGGGCGTACAGTCCGCGCGCCTGGTCGCCGGCCTGGAGCAGGTACTCGATAGCCTTGTCCGCCTCGCCGGCCTCGCTGTAGTGGTGCGCCAACTGGACGGTAATGTCCTCGGTGTGGCCGGCGTACAGCTCTTCGAGCACCTCTGCGATCTCGCCGTGCAGCAGCCGGCGCTCGCCGGCGCTCAGGTCGTTGTACAGATAGCGCTGAAACAACGCGTGGGCGAACCGGTAGCGCGACAGCAAATGCCGATCCACCTGCACTTCGCCCTGCTCGCGCACCAGGCTGTGGCGCTTCTCCAGCTCACGGGACAGCGTGCGCAGCAGCCGGCGTTCCTGGAGTTCCTGCACCCGCGCCACGACCTGCGCCGTGAAATCCTCCCCCTCCACGGCTGCCACCGTCAGGACGTCGCGCAGCTCTTCCTCCAGCCGGCCAATTCGCTCCTGGATGACCCCTTCGACGCGCGCCGGCAGCGTGTGCCAGTCCAGCGTCGCTTTCTCAACCCAGCTCCCATCCTCGTCGCGGACGATGTCGCCGCGCTCTTGCAGGTCTCGCAGCAGCTCGATGGTGAACAGGGGATGGCCGCCCGTGTGCTGGTACAGCGCCTGTCGGAACCCCTCCCCCAGCCGATTCGGCTCGGTGTCCAGCCAGGCATCGACGAAGGCGCGCCCTTCGGTCTCGGCGGCCTGACCCAGCTCGATCCACACGTCGCCGAAATAGCGCTTGATCTCGTTGAGTGTCGGTTCCAGGGGATGGCGCTGCCCCTCCCGCCCGAGAGCCACGTCGGCGGGACGATAGGCGCCGACGATGAGGATACGGCTGTCGTGGATGCGCCGCGCCAGGTGGAACAGCAGGTTGATGGAGGCGCGGTCGGCCCACTGCAGGTCATCCAGCACCAGGAGCAGAGGCTGCTGGGCTGCCAGAGCCTGGAGTACATCGGTGTACTGCTCGAAGATGCGGCTCTGACTGAGCTCGGTGTCGAACGACTCGCGCTCGGCCAGCGCCTCCAGCCGGTCGAGCCAGCCGGCGCGCCCGGCCACGAAGGCGCCGGCACGGGTGACCAGGCCGGCGGCCGGCACGAAAATCTCGATGAGGTCCGGCCCCAGCTCCACGAGGGCCTTCCCCGAGACGCGGAGGAAGT
>JBHHXF010000815.1:0-1729 GCA_046756905.1 Anaerolineae bacterium
TGCAAGTTAGCAATGATGGTCTGGGCCATGCCGGCGGTGTCCGTCGTCTCTTCCTCAGGGCCGGCGATGTCGGGTGTGCGAAGGCCGGCCCACAGCGTGGCCTCCACCGCCTGCTCGATGGCCTGGGCCGCGGCCGGCATCTGCCACACATGGCGGGCCAACATGGCTCCGCTGAGGATGGCGGCGATGGGGTTGGCGATGCCCTGGCCGGCGATGTCTGGCGCAGCACCGTGGACCGGCTCTGCCACCGCCACGCCATCACCCAGGTTCAGCGACGGCGCCAGGCCCAACCCGGTCCAGCCGGCCGCTGCGTCCGACAGAATGTCGCCGAACAGGTTCGTGGTGACAATGACGTCGAAGCGGCCCGGATCGCGGACCAGCCACAGGGCGGCCGTGTCCACCAGCAGCTCGTCCACTTCGATCTCGGGGTAGTCGCCGGCCACCTGCCGGACGCTGTCGCGGAACAGCCCGTCGCTCAATGGCAGGATGTTGGCCTTGTGAACGATGGTGACACGACCGCGTCCCCCCTGTCCGGCTAACTCAAAGGCGGTTTGCGCGATCCGCTGGGACGCCTGGCGCGTAATCACACGCTCGGCCACAGCCCGCTCCTCCTCCAGACGCTCGCGTCCGATGTACAGCCCCTCCGTGTTCTCCCGCACCATCAACAGGTCGATGCCCTTTCGCATCCCGTCGATGGGCCAACTGCGGATGGGGCGAACGTTGGCGTATAGCTCCAACTCCTGGCGCATGGTGACGATGGCACTGCGATAGCCCTCCACCAGGCGAGCCGGCGACGCCACGGCTCCGAACAGCGCAGCACCGCTTGCGCGGATTGCGGCCAGTGTCTCCGCCGGCACCGGGGTTCCCCTTCGTTCGAAGCATGCCCAGCCGGCCTCGGCCGGCTCGACCTGCAAGCCTGGAATGGCGGCCTGCAGCACCTCGACGGCCGCCGGCACTACCTCGCGTCCGATCCCGTCGCCGGGGATGACCACCAACTTCGTCATTGCTGCTCCGACAACTGCCATTGGAGCATCGGGATCAGCCCGCCGGCCTCCACAATGCGCCGGACAGACGGGGAAAGGGGCGGGAAGCGGAATTCGCCGGCGGCGCAGCGGATGGTGTTGCCGTCCAGATCGATCTCGGCGATCTCGCCGGGTTGGAGAGCATCGACGGCGGCGGGGCAGGTGAGGGCCGGCAGCCCCTGGTTGATGGCATTGCGGTAGAAGATGCGGGCGAAGCTGCTGGCGACCACGGCGCCGACACCGGCGTAGACCAGGCATGTGACCGCCTGCTCGCGGCTGGAGCCGCAGCCCCAGTTCCGCCCCCCGACGACGATGTCCCCCGGCTGAACCCGCGCCGCGAAGTCCGGGTCCAGGTCCTCCAGCGCGTGGCGTGCAATCTCCGCCGGCTCGGTCACGGTGTACGTGTATTTGCCGGGGAAGATGACGTCGGTGTTGACGTTGTCGCCGTATTTCCAGATGTGGCCTCGAATGATCATGATTGGCTCCATATTCCGGTTTCATGTAACTACCCAGACATATGAACCCTTGCGAAGGTTTACGAGCGGATTCTGGACTGGCAGTGTTCTCGCAAGCCGAGACTCGCTCTATTGGCAAGGCTATTCGAAACCTTCGCAAGGGTGGCTGGGGAGTTCCGGTTTCATGAGATTATACCGGCACGCTGTTCCCCTGTCAATCGGTGTTCACCGCTCCTCCGGCCAGCGGTTGAA
>JBHHXF010000816.1:0-1722 GCA_046756905.1 Anaerolineae bacterium
CTCCTTGCCGGCTAGCTTGCGTCCTTTGGTGAAAGGCTGAATCACACAGTTGCGACCGATGATGGCGCCAGCGGGGATTGCCGCGCCCTTGCCCACCAGCGTAAGGCCGGTGTTGAGCAGGTTGGGCATCTTGCGGTTGGGCGTGTTGTCGTCGCCGGCGCCGACCTGCGCCTCATCGCCGATGATGACGTTTTTGTCCACGATAGCGCGATCAACAACCGCGCCAGCACCGATTTCGGTGTCAGTCAGGATGACGGAGTCGCGCACCACAGCGCCAGCGTCCACGTAGACACCAGGGGACAAGACTGAGCGCACGACATGGCCGTCTACGCGACAGCCATCGCTCAGCAGGTTGCCATCCGCCTGAGCATCCGCGCCGATGAGCGCTGGCGGTCGTTCCTCGCTCTTGGTATGGATAATCCATTCGGGATCGTAGAGGTCCAGGGCCGGCGTTTCGGCTAGCAAGGCCAAGTTAGCTTCCCAGTACGCCTGAACTGTATCCACATCAGCCCAATAACCCAGGTAGTTGTAGCCGTACAGACGCTTGCCGGCCGCCAGGAGACTGGGAATGACCTCCTGCCCGAAATCACGCTGGCCGCGCCCTTCGCCAGTTAACCAGTTGGCAAGCAGGTCACGGGCGAACACATAGATACCCATGCTGGCCAGGGTGCTGCGAGTCCGCTTCGGCTTCTCTTCGAATTGTGTAACTCGGCCATCCGGGTCTGTGGTAACCATGCCGTATCTATACGCTTCGTAGGGGCTTACAGACCGAACGGCGATCGTGAGGTCAGCGCGCCGCTCCACGTGGGAGCGTAGCATCGGCCGGTAGTCCATTTTGTAGGTGTGATCGCCGGCCAAGATCAAAACCAAGTCTTCGCTCTGTTCGAGAACAAAGTCGATGTGGAAACGCACGGCGTCGGCTGTCCCTTCCTGCCATGCGCCGGATTCGCCAGCCCGGCTCTGAAAGGGCTGGAGCAGACGCACGCCGCCTGTGGTCCGATCCAGGTCCCAGGGCCGGCCAATGCCGATGTGCTCATTTAGCGAGCGAGGCTGATATTGGGTCAGTACGGCGACGCTGTAGATCGCTGAGTTGACGCAGTTGGAGAGAGGGAAGTCAATGATGCGATACTTACCTCCGAAAGGCAGCGCCGCCTCGGAGCGCAGTGCGGTCAGCACGCTGAGGGCCGGGCTGGCGCCGCCGGCCAGAATCATCGCCAACGCTGTCGAATCAGACATAAATATCTCCTCCGACCCCTAAATGGTTTCTCCGCTCGGCACGGTGTCACCGAACTTGGCGAATGCCTCCTCATCCACATCGGTGTTGATGAGGACATTGCGGCCAATGCGGATGTTGGACGGGATGTGGGCGGCTTTGCCCACCATGGTGATGCCGGCCCTCAGCAGATCGCCCCAAACTTTGTTGGGGGTTCTGGTGTCCTTGCCCCAGCCGACGTGAGCCCCTGAACCGACGACCACATCCTTGTCGATGATCACGCGGTCCAACACCGCGCCTGGGCCGATCCAGGTCCCGGTCATCACGACCGAGTCGCGCACAACAGCTCCCGGAGAGACGTACACGCCGGGGCTGAGCACGGAGCGCTCAACGTGTCCCCGCACGACGCACCCGTTGCAGATCATGCTCTGGGCCACGTGGGACTGGGGACCGGTCTTGGCCGGCGGCCGCTCGAAGCTGCGTGTGTGGATGGTCCACTCTCGGTCGTA
>JBHHXF010000817.1:0-1720 GCA_046756905.1 Anaerolineae bacterium
GACTGCAAGGAGACGTTGTGCGGATACTGACTGGCCGTCGGAAGACCAATCGGATCACAAAGGTGCTGTTCCCGCTGGGATGCCTGCTTGCCCTCGCCTTGTTGATTCCGGCGACAGCCGGCCATGCCGCGCCACCTGGTCCGACCATGCAGCCGCCGGCGCCGGCAACTCCGACGGACGATGCACCAGTTGGCTTTTACCCCACCCCCCCACCGCTTCCGTTTCCTCGCAATCCGGAACCGCCGGGCTTCAACACGCGCGTTCAGTTGCCGGCCATCGACCACGATGACGGCTGGGAAACCTGGATTCAGGTTCAGAATGTGGGTTATGTGGAGTCAAAAGCCATAGGTTTCCTGTGGGGCGACTACTCCGGCGCCTGTCCACCCCGAGCGCCCGGCCCGCTCACGGTCGTGTGCACCGGTTTGCTGAGTCCGGGTGCAGCCTGGGCGTGGATGACCAACCAACTGTCGCCGGCCGCCCGCAGCGGCATCGTGTACTCCGTGCCGGCCTCCATCGCCGACGAGGCGTGCGAGTTGGCCTTTCTGACCCGGGGGTCGCACTTCGCCTGGCAGGGTTGGGAGCGGGAGTTTGCCGGCCAGGGTGAGCCCATCGCCGTCACGGTCAATCGGATCGGCCCAGGCAATGAAGAGGGAGTTCAGATTGCCAGCTCCTACACCGGCATCTCGGAGTCGATGGAAGGCGTTCACGATCCGCTGTTTGGCGGTTTCATGTTCTACGCGCCGCTGCTATACAATGAGTACCACGACCTGAACTCCGAACTCATCATCCAAAACTCGGGCAACGAGTGCAGCAGCGTGGAGATTTGGTACAAGGAGCAGGGTGACTGCCTGCGGTCAACCGTGCAGACCATCGGCGTCATTGCACCGGGCGAGTCGGTGCACGTCACTCCCGATGGCATTCCGATTGGCAGCCAGGGATCGGCGTGGATTCGCGCCAGCCAGCCGCTGGGTATTATCGTGGATAACCGGGGCCGCGACCTGCTGATGAGTTACCGTGCCGTGCCGTCTGATTCAGCCGGCGCAGATTTCACAGCCGGCGCGTTCGTCAACTACGCGCCGCTCATCTACCGCGAGTTCAACGGCTGGGACACCGGCATCCAGGTGCAAAACCTGTCCAGCACATTCACCGCCAAGGTGAAAGTGACCTTTCTAGACCACAGCGGCAACCCCATCACGACAGTGGCCGACTGGGTCTGTCCGCGCGGGAGCCAGACCTATTTCTTGCCGGCCATCAACCAGTTACCCGGACGTTACGCCGGTGCAGCGATCGTCACGTCCCAGGGCTGGTTTTCGCCGGGCGGGCCGGCGGTCGACGCGCCGCGCGTCTCGTCGGTGGTAAACCTAATCAACTACACCACCGGCCAGGCGATTGCTTACAACGCCCTCACGCCACAAGAGTCGCAGGGCGTTGGAGCCGTGGGAATTCCGCTCTTGCTCCAGAATCGCCGGGGGATTACGTCCGAGGTAGCCATTCAGAACCTGAACCCCAACCCTGGTTCTACCACGTTCCGGTTCAGTATCTACAGTCCGAATGGCATCATTGAGGGGTTCTGCTTTACCCTTGGCCGTGGGCAAATCATCTACTTCGACCTGGCCGACATCCGCATTCTGAATCCGGGCTTCCGTGGTTCGGCGGTGATTACGGTCACGTCAAGCGGCCAGCGCGGCGAGCCGGCCATCGGTGCAGTGATGGTTGAGCG
>JBHHXF010000818.1:0-1718 GCA_046756905.1 Anaerolineae bacterium
TGTGCCCCAGCACCGGATGGGGCTGGTACGGCTCTTCCAGATACGCCCGCTCGTCCTCCGACAGCTCAATTTCCAGAGTCGCAACTGCTTCCTCCAGATGCGGCATCTTGCTGGCCCCGATGATGGGCGCTGTAATGCCTGGTTGGTGCAGCAACCAGGCCAGGGCGATCTGGGCCGGCGTCACGCCACGACGCTGCGCTAACTCCACGACTCGCTCCACCACCTCGAAGTCCGTCTCCTGGTAGTACAGGTGCTGCGCGAAATCGTCGGTCCTGGCGCGTGGGGTGTCGCCCCAGTCGTCGCGCCGGCGGTTGCCGGCCAGGAATCCCCGCGCCAGCGGACTCCACGGGATCACGCCGATCCCTTCCGCGCGACACAGCGGCAGCATCTCGCGCTCCTCCTCGCGGTAGACCAGGTTGTAGTGGTTTTGCATGGAGACGAAGCGCGTCCAGCCATGGAGGTCAGCCAGGTAGAGCGACCTGGCAAACTGCCAGGCGTACATGCTGGATGCGCCGATGTAGCGTGCCTTGCCCATCTTCACCACGTCATGCAGCGTCTCCAGGGTCTCCTCGATGGGCGTCTCGTAATCCCAGCGATGAATCTGGTACAGGTCCACATAGTCGGTGCCCAGCCGGCGCAGCGAGGCGTCGATGGCGTTCATGATGTGCACCCGCGACAATCCGCGCTGGTTTGGCTTCTCCCCCATGGGGAAATACACCTTGGTGGCGATAACCACCTCGTCGCGTCGGGCAAAGTCGTGCAGCGCCCGCCCCAGGATCTCTTCGCTGAGGCCCAGCGAGTACATGTCGGCCGTATCGAAGAAGTTGATACCAAGCTCAAGGGCCCGCTTGATGAAAGGCCGGCCCTCCTCCTCGGTCAACACCCACTCGCGCCAGGCCGGCGTGCCGTAGGTCATGGCCCCCAGACAGATGCGAGACACCTGCAAGCCGGTTCGACCGAGATTGACGTAGTCCATGTCATGTTCCCTTTCCTCAAGTTAAGACAGGTCTGCCGCTCCGCGCCGATTCATAGAGGGCTGTGAGCGTGGTCATGATCTGCCGGCTGTGGGAGAGAGGCAGGACCGGATCGGCGCCATCCAGAACACACCGCTCCATGGCCTGCACCTCGCACAGATAGGGATCCACCTCCTCCACGTCAACCGATTCCTCGTGGTCGTCGCGCCGCAGGCGGATGCCGGCCGGCCCCTCGAGGCTGGGCTTCCACGGGTGATCCACAATCAGCGTGCCCTCGCTGCCGATCACTTCTGCCCTGGCGCGAAACGTGGCCTGGAAGCTGCTGTCGAACTGGGCCAGCACGCCGGCTGCGAAGCGCATCTGGCCGGCGAACGTCATGTCCACACCGCTGTCGCCCAGCTCCTGCCAGCCGAAAACCTCCGTCGGAGCCGCCCCCATCACCGCTTGAGCAAAGCTGACCGGATAGCAGCCCACGTCCCACAGCGATCCACCCCCCAGGTCTGGGTCCAGACGAACATCACCGGGACGGTTCAGAGTGTAGGAGAAGACGGCGTGCACCAATCGCACCTCGCCGACGACTCCTTGTGCGACCAATTCCTGCACTTTGAGCGTTTGGGGATGGTGGAGGTACATGTAGGCTTCAAACAGCACCACCTGGTTGCGGTCAGCCACCTCGATCATGCGATCCACTTCTTCCACCGTGATGGCCAGCGGCTTCTCGCACAGGATGTGTTTGCCGGCCTC
>JBHHXF010000819.1:0-1717 GCA_046756905.1 Anaerolineae bacterium
AGGAGACTTCATCAATGTGGCGAAAAGTAGGCTCTCTTCTTCCAGTAGTTGTCATTCTGGCACTCTCATCTCTGACCGGCTCCGTGGTCGCTCAGGGTCCGACCGAGCAGAAGTTCGGAATCGGAGAGGCTGACTGGGGCGGCAATATCAATTGGGGCGCCCAATCCAGCTACACGGCCCTGGCCCATGCCTGGCGACCTGATGCGAGTACCACCACACGACAGGTCTACACAGGTCCCGACGCTATTGGGACGTACATCTTCGTCCACAGCCCGGATACCCTGAGCGAGGGCCCGACTCATTTTGGTCCGGTGTTCAATGGCCCCGTCTCCAACGGCGCTTCTGACCCGCTGGTGAACGGGCACGACCTGTTCTGGGTGGGCAATCACGAGGGCGACCGGCCCATTGACAGCAACTACGCCGCCCCCGATGCAAACTATTATGACAGCGCCCTGGGGCACTACTACAACCTGAACCATCACGACTTGATGGGGCCAGGCGGCCACCACCTGCACGATACAAACGGTGATGGCTATATCAACTGTTTCGACATCCAGGGCTTCAACCCGGGCAATGGCGTCGCAACCTGTGATGGGGTCAACCAGACCGGACCGAACGATGGCGTGTACGTTGAACAGTTGAACACCTTTCTCACCTTCGTCCAGGATAACCCCGGTCGAGCGTGGGCTATCGGTGGAGAGATTCAGCTTGCCGGCGGGAAAGCGCCTGTAGACCCCTTCATGTACGCTGTCTATATCAAGAACATTGAGGACCGCATCCACCAGACCGACCCGACGGCGAAGGTGTACATCAAGGACGTGGGCAACCTGTGGGGGGCGCTGGATTGCTCCAAAGGCAACTTGTGTGGTGGAGACGTGATCAATGAGCCTGGAACCAGTCCAACTCTGGACGGCGGTGACTGGTGGTACACGGTCGCGGTGCACTACAACAATCTCAACTACGATCCTGAGGGGCACATCGATGGGTTCCTGACCGACATGGGCATTGGCTCTGACGATGACTACAACTGCTGGGATGCTCAGGCCAACACGATCACCCCGTGCACCGCCATTTCTCCAACCTGGGTGCTGCCGGCTGACAGCACCCAGCCGACGGACGGCACGACCGGCCAGTGGCTCGAATACCGTCGCCGGCCCTTTGCCATTGAGCACGATCGGCCCGGACATGGCGGGTACGCCTGGAATGCAACGCAACGCTATCTGCAGAGCGAAGTCCTTGGTCCGCTGCTCTGGCTGGTGGCAAATACCTACCACACGCCCATTGCGGAGCTTTTCGGCAATGCGCCGACCCCTGTATCGACCGAGACTTATGGCGCGGGCGGGAAGGCGGTCTACTGGGGCAACCCCGCCGTTCCAGGCACGGACCAGTGCTCTATCACACCCTTCGGCCGATACAACAACGTAGTGTCCGGCAGAGCACAGAACGAGGGGAACGGATCGCTGGGGGGAAATGACAGGAGCGCCGGCTACGTGGTTTGCGACTTCCGCGACGGCCTGAGTGGGATCAGAGTACCCACCAGTACAGCCAGCTTTGACTACGCGGTGTTCCAGGGAATCGGCCAGGCACGCCGGCAGTACCGCGAGGACCTGAACAGCGACGGAGACATCACGGATGCCGGCGAAGGTACTCCCCGCGTCGAGCCGCTGCCCCAGTCCACCGGCCAGCGAGAGGATAGTCTGTTGGTGAGCGGCATCGA
>JBHHXF010000820.1:0-1714 GCA_046756905.1 Anaerolineae bacterium
ATTGTCTCCAGGTACTCATCGGTGACTTTGCGCGACGCCTGGACAAGCCGGCGCTTGGCCAGCATGCGTGGGAGGTTGAGCAGGCCGGCCATCATCCCTCGCAGGCGTGCTCGCGCCGCAGCTCCGCGCCATGCTTTCAGGGCTTCCCAGGCGATGTTGATCTGGGATGTCAAGATGGTGCGCCAGTGTTTCCTGAGCAGCGATGTTGGGTAGTTCTTGACTATGAGGTAGAGGAAGTTCCGACCGTCGTAGAAGCTGGCGGTGGCGCCGCCCCCCGTGGCACTGAGCTTGTGGTAGACGACGGCTGCCGGCGTGTACAGCACGCGCCAGCCGGCCAGTTGTGCCCGCCAGGCCAGGTCCAGGTCCTCGCACGAGAAGAAGAAGTCTTCGTCCAGCAGGCCGATCTGGTCGAGCATGGTGCGTCGGCAAGCTGCCGAGCCGCCGCAGGCGCTGAAGACGTACTCCTCGCGGTCGAATTGGCCGTCGTCTCGCTCCCAAACGCCCCGGTTGCCGGGTATACCGTCGAATCCGTAGAAGTCGCCGGCGGTGTGGAAGACATCGCGCCGGTCGAAGAGGAGCATTTTCGAGGCGACGATGCCGGCCTCCGGGTGCCGCTGAAAAGCATCGACAATGGCCGCCAGCCAACCCGGATCAACTTCGGTGTCGTTGTTGAGCAGGACGATGAACTCGCCCTGGGCGGCCCGGATGCCGGCGTTGCACGCGCCGGCGAAGCCTCGGTTCTCAGGCAACTCGATGACTGTCGCCTGCGGGTACTTGAGCTGGATGAAAGCCACCGAGCCATCCGACGAGGCGTTGTCAACCACAATGATCTCAAAGTCGTCAAATGTCTGGCGGTCTAACGCGCTCAGGCAGGTATCGAGATGCTGTAGACCGTTCCAGTTGGGGATAACTACAGAAATCCGTGGCATGTTTCACCTGGGGTAGGGGCGAGGCAGGTCGGAGAGAAAGGGTCTTCGTGTATGAATCATCAATCCGACCTGCCTCGCCCCTACGGGTCTTCGATCAACACTGCCGGCTGTTCTCGCGTCAGGAAATGCGTCTCGACGCGTGCGCCGAAAAAGCCCGCTACCAGCCGGGCGAGCTTGCCGGCCATCTCCTCCGCCTTCCCTCGATCAATGGGCGGCAGGCAGTCCAGGTAGATGAGGGCGTTTCGGGTCTGCGGCGTGATGCGCGCGGTGTCGCCCTGGGGAGCGTGCCAGCGCCGCCGCAGGACGAACGGACCATCATCGACGTACACGATCTCGCCGATGGCCGGCGCTGCGGGCCGTTCCGGCTGTCCCACGGGAATGAATAGCTCGTTGCCCCGGGCGGGACGCAGCCACACGTTGCCGCTTATCTTGTCCAGGTCGTCACCTCCCACGGGCACCAGGTTCTGAAGCGCAAACGCATTCAAAACGTCGGTCAGCGGAGTGTCTCCTGAGTGGAGACGTAGGCGTACTGGGATGCCTTGCTCCCCTGCTCCTCTGCTCCTCTGCTCCTCTGCGGTTCCTGAGCCTGCCGAAGGGCCTCCGCTCAGAAGGCCGAAGGCTTCGTAAGCCTGTTGCCAGGGGGCGAAGTGCGGATGGCCGGCCGGCGACCGGTTCTCGAAGATGAGGCCGGCAGTCTGTGCAGCCTTGCGCAGCATGTGCCGGCTCGCGGCGTCGTTTTGTGTGTTATCCAGTTGCCGAGCTACCAACACCACGCGCGTGTAATC
>JBHHXF010000821.1:0-1705 GCA_046756905.1 Anaerolineae bacterium
AGCCATCCAGCCATCCAGCCATCTACCAACCATGAGCTTCCACTACTGGTACATGCTGCCCGTCTCGATCCTGATAGCCACGACGGCCATGGCATCAGGTGTGGGCGGGGCGACATTCTTTTCACCACTCTTCATTCTGGCCTTGGGTCTCTCGCCTGAGGTCGCCATCGGCACTGGGTTGATCACTGAGGTCTTCGGTTTTGCCAGCGGACTATACGCCTATCAACGCAAACGGTTAATTGACTATCGCTTGGGAGTGAGCTTGCTTATCGTCACTATTCCCATGGCCCTGCTGGGCACCTGGGTAAGCGGGCGTGTTGAGCCGGACATTCTGAAGGTGATTTTAGGCGTGGGCCTGTTTGCAGTGGCGGCCAGCTTCCTGCGAGCGCCGGAGCACAAGGATGTCGCAAGGATGGATGACGCCATCAATCAAGAGTACGGCGGCGAGAAGGCCGAGACTTGCCTGGTCACAGCCGAGGGAGAGCAGGTTTGTTACACCGTGTGCAATCGGAACGAAGGACGCCTCATCGCCGGCCTGGGTGGACTCTTCGTGGGCATGATCTCCACCGGTCTGGGCGAACTGAACGGCTATTTCCTCTTGCAGCGCTGTCGCGTGCCCAGCAAGGTGTCTGTGGCCACCAGCGTTTTTGTAGTTGCCCTCACCGTCCTGTTCGCTGCGACCGGTCATCTCGTCCGCTTTGCCCAAACTGGTGGAGACGCACTGAGCACGGTTCTAAGCCTTGTTGTCTTCACGGTGCCGGGTGTGATCCTGGGCGGACAACTGGGGTCGTTGGTAGCCAGCCGAATCTCACAGCACACGCTTGAGCGGGGATTGGGCGTGTTATTCATCCTAGTTGCTGCCCTGACATTGGGAGAGGTGATCTCTTGATCCGGGCCATGATCTTCGACCTGGACGGCACGCTGGTGCAAACGGAGCGGCTCAAAGCTCTGTCGTACGCTCGCGCCGCGGTCGAGTTATGCCCTCACGATCTCAGCGAAGCCGAAGTGGTGGAGGCCTTCAAAGACGTGGTGGGCCTGTCGCGCCAGGAGGTAGCCCTGGCCCTGGTCAATCGATTCGATCTGGAAGTGGTAGCCGGTGCACGCATGGCCGAATTCGGGGTGAGCGCCCCGTGGCAGGCTTTCGTGCAGGTGCGATTGCGCATCTACGACAACATGCTGGCCGATCCCCAGGTGCTGCGCAGCAACCAATGGCCGCACAACGTCGCTCTCTTGCACCAGGCCCGGCAGAGCGGCTGCAAAACGGCTCTCGCCACGATGTCTCGCTGCGAGCAAGCGCGACGCGTGCTGGAGATCCTGGACTTCGCCGACGCATTCGACTTCATCGCCACACGGGACGACGTTGAGCGCGGCAAGCCGGATCCGGAAATCTATCTTCTGGCCGCGCGTGAACTGAGGGTTCCGCCGGCCGAATGCCTGGTCATCGAGGACTCGCCCACGGGCGTCAGGGCGGCGCTGGCCGCCGGGATGAGCGTCGTGGCCGTGAGCACGCCCTTCACACGCCGGCGACTGCACGAGGCCGGCCTGCTGCCCCCAGGTCACATCGTAGACGATCCAGCGGCTCTGCCGGACGTGGTTAGCCACGTTGTTGACCATCTGCGAAGCAAGTGAAATGAGCGAACACAGCACACGGTGCCCACTGTGCGGTGCCCGTTCAACCCCCGACGACCTGGCCGAGGCCGGCTGG
>JBHHXF010000822.1:0-1702 GCA_046756905.1 Anaerolineae bacterium
GCCGAACAGCCGGCGAATGGCTCGCCGCAGCGTAGAAACTACATCCGTGGATTCGTCCGTCTCGCCCGTATGACCGACGTTCGTCTTGATCATGTCGCGGCCGGCCACGTCGCCCTCAATGATAACTGTGGAGCCGGTGATGTCTATTCCACCGCTGCGGCTCTTGGCTTCCAGCTCGCGAGTGTCGAAGGCGAGATCGCTCTGATCAGCCTCTTCCGCGTCATCAGGAGCGAAAATGATGCCGTCATCGCTGCGCATAAACAGCGCCGGTATGCCCCAGTCGATGCGGGTGTCGCGCACGGCGGCGCGAATGCCCAGCCGGCCTTCCGTGACACAAGCATCGACGGGCCACCGGTGGGCCAACGACCGATAGAACTCGCGGGTGAAGATGACTGCGCTCTCGTCGGGCATGGACATCTGCATGGCCACCACCGCCGGTATTCCTCCCCGCACCAGGGCCGGCGCCAGACCCAGGAACGGATCGCCCGGCGCGGTCGCCGATTCACATGCTGTCAGCACCACACATCGCAGGTCTGTGTCTCCCAGAAGCGGCTCCAGCGCAGAAGCGCCCACAAACCAGGACTCCCCGGTGTCATCTTCCAGAACCAGGTGACCCTGTTCACGCATCATGATGCCGTGGCCGATGTAGTGTAGCACGTGGAAGCCCTGACGCAGCCGATCTTGGAGCCGGTCTGGCCGTCCATCCGTCTCCACCGTCAACTCGACAGCGCCGGTCTCGATCATAGGACCCAGCGCATCCTCAATCAGCGTGCGCTCACGGTCAACCTGGAGGGCCGGCTGATCTGTGGGCGCGGAGATCAGTACCAGAAGGCGAAGCGGCAGATCCACCTCGAGCGGGGGAATCGGCTGGGGTCGAGCCACGTAGCGGACCAACGGAGTCCGGCGCGCCAGGGCCAGGAACTGCGCCGTCTCTGGGTTGTGGAGGTACTCCCAGGGGAGCGACTGAAGCGCAGCGGGGTCTATCCGCAGTCGGATGCGGAGCCCGGCGTCGCCGGCTATGCCCAGGCTCTGCGCATAGCGGCCAGCGATGGGTGGCTGGAACAACACCTGCCACAGCGCACTGCCCAGATCGCGCACAGTGCTCGGATCGGCCCGAAAGTCCCGCAGATCATGCACAGCCGTCTCGACAACCGGGCGATCCAGCGGTGACGGCATCGGGATAGCTTGTGGTGTTTCGCCGGCCGGCGACGCCGTCACCTCGACGCGATAGCCGCTGTCAGCATCACCGAGTATCCGAAGATCGAAGTTGTGCATATCAATCGGCTTCCTGGAGCGTGGTATCCACTACAGAATTGTCCGTGCCGTGGATGTTTTCTGCGTACCCGTCGGCGTTCCAGTCGTTGTGCCAGTCGGTGCCGTTGACCAGGTAGCGGAACTGGTAGCGCCGGCCGGCGTCCAGATCCAACGTCACCCGCCAAGTGCCATCGGATCGACTTTGCTGAAGGGGTGTGGCTGTCTCGCTCCAATCATTGAAATCGCCACACAGGTTTACCCGGTCCGCCCAGACCGACGCCGGCAGTTCAAACGTGACTCGCACCTTGCCCGGTTGGTCCGATGGCTCTTTGTAGATCATCGGACGCCTCCTTGCTAACCCCTTCACGACTAATCAACATGGTCGTAGTACGCGCTTATGAACCTTGAGAAAATAATCCGGTAATAGCGCGTTGCTTCTCAGCCGGCG
>JBHHXF010000823.1:0-1700 GCA_046756905.1 Anaerolineae bacterium
GACCCTAAAGGTTTCTGAAACCTTTAGGGTCTTGTGAGGTCAGTCAGCCATGAATATCATTGAGAGTGTACGTATCGCATTGCGCAGCCTGGCGGCCAACCGACTGCGCTCCTTCCTGACCATGCTGGGGGTGATCATCGGCGTGGCGGCGGTGATCGCACTGCTGGGTATTGGCCGGGGAGCACAGGCAGCCATTACGGCGCAGATCCAGGGGCTGGGGACCAATCTGCTGTTCGTGCAGCCGGGGAGCACCAGCCAGGGCGGGGTGCGCACCGCCGCCGGCTCAGCCGCCACCCTCACGCTGGACGACGCCAACGCGCTGGCGAGCCCGCTAAACGCGCCGTCGGTTGCGCTGGTCGCGCCGGAGGTCACTCGCTTCGGCCAAGTCGTGGCGCAGGGGCAGAACGCTAACGTGCGTGTAACCGGCGTCACCGAGGAATACCAGTGGGTGCGCAATGCGCCGGTGCAGGCCGGCGAGTTTATCTCCCAGCGCCATGTCCAGGCCCGGTCCTCCGCGGTCGTGTTGGGGAGCCAATTGGCGACCGATCTGTTTGGCGATCTGGACCCCATCGGCCAGACGATCTACATCAACCGCGTTCCGCTTCGGGTTATCGGCGTTTTGGAGCCGAAAGGAGGCACGGGCTTCTTCAACCCGGACGATGGCGCCTTCGTGCCTATTACCACGGCCCAGAGCCGGCTCTTCGGCGGGCAGTTCTTCCGCGGCGGGCGAACCGTCTCCTCAATCAACGTGCAGGTGGCCGACGAATCGCTGATGGATCAGGCGGTAGAGGAGATTTCTGAAACGCTGCGCCAGCGTCATCGTGTGACATACGAGGATGATTTCAGGGTCACGAGCCAGCAAGACTTCCTGTCGGCCATCACCCAGGTCACGGGGATCATGACGCTGTTTCTGGCCGGCATCGCCGCCATCTCGCTGGTCGTTGGCGGGATCGGCATCATGAACATCATGCTCGTCTCGGTGACGGAGCGGACGCGGGAGATCGGCATTCGGAAGGCGGTTGGGGCGCGCCAGCGGGACATTCTGGCCCAGTTTCTGGTCGAGGCGGTGGTGCTCAGCGTGGCCGGCGGGGCGCTGGGTATCTTGGTCGGTGCGGGGATTGGCCGGCTGGTCTCCGGCGTGAACCTGGGCGGCACCGTGCTGACCCCCCTGGTGGAACCGGACGCGGTACTGCTGGCGGTGCTCTTCTCGGCTGCGGTGGGCCTGTTCTTTGGGGTCTACCCGGCCTGGCGTGCGGCCCAGCTTCACCCGATTGAAGCGTTGCGATACGAGTAAACAGTGGTCAGTGGGTAGTGGTTAGTGGTCAGATCGTCGGACTCAGCACATCCAATCTTGCTCGGCCTGGATTGCCAAATCCAGGCCGAGGATCCGACGATCGCCTTTGAACGAGATTCAGTACTTGGGAAAACTCTGTACTAACCCTCCCGCAGGTTGTCGATCAGATGCCAAGAACGGTTTGAAGCGCGCGTTGCGTGACATACTCAGAACCTGCGGGAGGGTAATCAAAGGAAATTCCCAAGTACTGAGATTCGGATCTACTGGGACTGACCACTGACCACTGACCACTAACCACTGGATGCTGAACCGAGGGAGTGTTGTGGCATGAATAGAACGATGGGCATCGTCTTACCTGGCGCGTCGCGGGTATCTCACCATCGCCCCCGACTTCCGGGGCTGGGGC
>JBHHXF010000824.1:0-1699 GCA_046756905.1 Anaerolineae bacterium
CGGGGCGTGGACAAACCTCTATGGCTGACGGAAACGTACATGCCTGACCGCGTACTGGACAACAACCACCGGCAGGAGCGCTACACGTTCATCACACAGGAGTTACCCCGCGCCCTGGGCAGCGGCAAGATCGATCGGGTCTACTGGTACAGCTTTTCGGACTGGCCGCCAGGTTGGAGCGATATCGACCGGGGGCTGGTGACACGAGAGCACCACCCCAAGCCTGGGCTGAGAGTGTTTGAAATCATGCGGGAGTATGTTGACGGCACCGCAAGCCCCGAGAATCTATCCGGCGTGGAGGCGTATCGGTTCCGCCGGCCCGGTACTGGAGAAGAAAGCTGGGTCTTGTGGTCGGCCAGTGGGGAAACGCAAACAACCATATTGCCGGCTCCCGGAACCACCGTGACCGCCGAGCGCATTGTCATGGGCGACAGCTACGCAACTACGCGACCTACACCGGTAGAGGCGACTCGCAACAACGGGATGATCACCATTCCCGTTGGCCAGGAAGCTGTTTTCGTACGTGTTCGTGGTGATTCGACCACGTCGAAGTGACACCGCCCTCGACCGAGCTCGGTCAGCCCAACAGGTGACCTCAGCCCAACCGGCATCGTAGGGGCGAGGCAGGTCGGATTGAAGCTTCGCGGGAAAAAGGAGTTTCTCTCCGACCTGCCTCGCCCCTACCGCAGGTAATGAGGAGACGTGTGAACACCAAAGTTTCCATCATCATCGTCAATTTCAACGGCCAACGCTACCTGGAGCGCTGTCTGACCAGCGTCCTGGCGCTGACCTACCCGAATTTTGAAGTCATTCTGGTGGACAACGGCTCCAGCGACGGGTCCGTAGCGCTGGTTCGCGAAAAGTTTCCGTCGGTGCAGGTGATCGAGGCCGGCCAGAACCTGGGCTTCGCCAAAGGCAACAACGTCGGCATCCGAGCGACCGACGCGCCGCTGGTAGCTACGCTGAACAACGACACCTGGGTCGAGCCCGATTGGCTGTCGCAGTTGGTACGCGTGATGGAGAGCGATCCACGGATCGGTACCTGTGCTACGAAGATGCTCTTCGCACACCAGCCGGAGATCATCAACTCAGCCGGCGTCTGTGTGGACCCGGTTGGCATCGCCTGGGACCGGCTGGGCGGGGCGCCGGAAACCGAAGATACCGCAGAGCCGATGGACGTGTTCGCCGCCTGCGCCGGCGCGGCCCTGTATCGCCGGGCGATGCTGGAGGACGTGGGTCTCTTCGACGAGGACTTCTTCATCTACCTGGAGGACGTCGATCTTTCGTGGCGCTCTCAACTGATGGGCTGGCGCACGGTGTATGTGCCACAGGCAAGGATCTACCACGTTCACTCGGGCACCACGCGGGAAGCGTCGCCGTTCAAGAACTACCACCTGGCGCGCAACAAGGTGTGGATGGTGATCAAGAACTACCCCGGCCCTCAGTTCTGGCTGTACCTGCCACTCATTTTGCTCTACGACCTGGGGTCGGTTCCGTATTCGCTGATAGTCCGAGGGGAGACGGCTGCGCTGCGTGGCCGGCTGGCGGCCTTTCGCCGGCTGCACGAAGTGTGGCGGAAACGGCGTGCGATTCAAGGCCGGCGGCGCGTCGCCTTCAAGGATCTGCAAACGGTGCTCAGCCCGTTGGAAAATCCCCTGACTTTGCTGGGGCGCTACAAACACTTGACTTCCCTCCCCTC
>JBHHXF010000825.1:0-1698 GCA_046756905.1 Anaerolineae bacterium
GATTACTGTTCACTATCTCTTCCGTCCCACATCCTCATCGGGGTCCACGTTCCGGTACTCGTATAGCTTCTCTCGCGGGGCCGGCGATGCACAGTTGCCACCGATCTCCTCCCGGCACCAGGGCGGCCTGGCATACTGGTCGAGTTCTCGCCCGCCAATCACGAGGGGTAGATAGACCGAGTAGATGTCCCCCTCGTCCCGCTCGGCATCGCTAAGCGGCAGCTTCCTCAAACGACCGTGACGCAGGACCGGCGTGGGAATCGGTGAAACCTGCGGCGCTGCGTACCCGTCGAACAGGAGTTGCTCGCCGTGCAGTGTGATCGCGTTAGCCCGATGCACTGCGGCGCCGCTCTCGTTCCCCGACACGACGAAGTTGATGAACACCTCGTCGGAGAGGCCGGGTGACCAGCCCTGCCGCCGGCGCAGGTCGATGTTCGGGAAAGTGTCCCGCAGCGTCTCAGGGTCATAGGTGATCACGAAGAAGCCGGCTGTCGGTGACAGTTCGGCCGTCTCCAGGACCCAACCAGGCATGGTGATGGCATACCGCAGCGTCGCGTCCGTCCAGCCGTCGGGGACTGGAACGAGGAACTGCACCGGCGTCACGTCCCAGTCGCGGTACAGTTGCACCCAGCCGGGGGCCGGCGCGTTGACCGTCGCGCGCGACTGGCTCGAATCGACCACATAGAAGTGATAGCGGCCGGCCTCTGTCCCCAACACGCCGCCGGTGGGGTAGGGCGGGTCCACCGGTCCGGCTGAGGTCAACCCGTCGTGCGTCACCGTCACGTCCACCGTCCAGTCGCCGGCCTCGTCCACCGCGAAGTCGGTCGACGGGTCGTAGAAATAGCCGATCTTGTTGGCGCGGCCGTGGATTTCGCGCACCGCACCGCCGGGCGATGTGACGACGACGTCCACCCGCGAGGCCAGCGGCGGGGCCACCTGGCCGGCAAAGGCGAACGTGTCCCCCACTTCCAGGACAGCCCCTGGCTTGACACCGGTCGGCTCGATGAACAGGTCCACCGGCTCGCCCTTGACGGTGAGGAGTGGGCCGCCGCTGGGGCCGCCGGCTGCGCCCTGGAACGGCGGGAAGACGCGCGAGCCGATGGGATCGTTCTTCGGCACATCGACCCAGAGCGACGCATAGATGGCGTAGCGACTCCAGCCCTCAACCAGGTCCCGCAACACCACGCCGCCGAACTGCCACTTGAAGTCGTTGGGACGCTCGCCGTCCATCCCCTGGCCGATTTGCGAGCTGTGCCGGTTGCCGAAGCGCCAGATGGGGGCGTGTGTCGTGTCTTCTGTCACCTGCTGATGGATGCTGATGCCCGGCCGCTGGCCCACGCGGTAAGTGTACCCCCATTGCTCCATGGAATCAAGCGTGTAGGCCGGGTCGTTGGGGCCGGCGGCCACGCTGAACAGCGGCGTCTCACCCATCGCGATCCGGTTCTCCAGGTTGCCCGGACCCTGATAGGATGGGTAGCTCAGCGCCGCTCGCTCGCGCAGCACCTGGGTGACTGCGCCGTCGGGGTCCTGGAAGCTCACCTTGGCGGCGGTTCCATCGCCGTCGGTGGCCCACGCAACGTCGCCGCTGGCGAACGGGAAATTGAGGTGGCCGCCCTCGACTCCGGTCATATTGCGGGTAAACCACTGAGTGCGCGTGTAGGACTGGTCAATGCCCCGCCGGCCATGGGCAACCAGCCG
>JBHHXF010000826.1:0-1694 GCA_046756905.1 Anaerolineae bacterium
CGCACCGGGTCGGCATCGACAAGCATTCTCACCTGTTGGGTGAGTTCCGGACCGAGATGCGCGATCAGGATGGGCTGGGGAGGCCGGCGGACGGTCTCGCTGCTGCTATTGGCCCAGCCGCGACCGGTGTATTCGTCGTAGGTCAGCCCGCGCCAGTACATGGAGGAGGCGCTGACCTCCTCGGGGGCCGTCACCGTGACCCTCAGCACGGGGTCGTCGCGCAGCTCTGGCGGTCCGGCCAGCACGCGGCTCAGCGGCAGGTCGGCGAAGTCGGCTCGACGCCACCCCTGGGCTGCGATGGCGGGTCGGCGAACGCCGGCAAACAGGCGGTCCAGGGTGGTAGACACGCGCCGGGTCGGGCCGGCCAGCGGTTGGCGGAGGACAGTGCCGGCCCACGGCAAGCCCGCAGCAGCCAGGAACGCGGTGGTGATGACCAGGCTGGCCAGCACAGCACCGGACAATACCACGTCCAGGCCAATTTCTGGGGAGTAGTCTGTTCGACTCCGAAGCCAGTGATGTTCCCATCGCTGGTACGTGCCGTAGGTCCAAAGGATGGTCCCAACACCGAGAAAGGTGTACAGCCAGCCGTCCCAGCCCCGATCCGCGGCGGCCGCTACCGTGACAGCCATGCCTAGCGGGGCTAGTGCCAGGCCGGGCCGCCGCAGTCGTGCGAAGGCCGCCACAGCGTGAAAGGCCACGGCCCAACTCAGCCAGCCGGTCCACAAGAGAAAGATGTCGTTGTCGCGGCTCACGCCGCCGGCCAGGGCGGTCTGGACCCAACGCGCGATCTGCGAGCTGAAGGCCAGGTTGCGCAGCGCAGCCTCGCGCACATAGATCCAAAGTGTCCTGGTCAGTAGTCCAACGACGTGCAGGACCTGGCTGGCAAAGTCGGGGCCGGCCGGCGTCACCTGCAGCGAGTCATAGGTCTGGAACAGCAGGGCGACCGATGGCAGCGTCTGTCCGACCACGGCGAACGTGACGATCCCACCGGCCCCAATCCCAACCATCCAGATAAGGCGATTTCCGGCTAGCCGCTCGGACAGCAAACTGCCGGCTACGACACCGGCGACGCCCAGCCCCAGCAGCACCATGCTGCCAGGGACCCAATCGCCGGCCTGGATAGCCAGTGGCAGACAGGCCCCCGCCATCATCAGGGCGACGAAGGTGGGCCAGCCAATATCCGGGCGCAGCGCATTCAGGAGTCGTGTCATCGTCCGGTTCCGTTGATCCGAATCACACGTCCGGTGGCCCCGATTCGGTACTCAGGTCGCCCTTGAGGTTTCACCTTGAAGACCGGCGGCAGCGGCACTCCCTGTTGGACAATCTGGCAGCCGATGCTCAGGTCGGCCAGGAGGGAGCGCATGGCCATCGCGTTGCCGCTTCCTCCAAAGGAGGCCGGATCCAGGAGGATGGTCGTGGCCGCTACCCCGCGCCGTTTTAGAGTCAGTAGCTCCACAGGCCAGTGAGGCGTGCAGGCCGGCGTGATGATGGCCACGGTCAGGCCGCGCGCGATGTTGGTCCGCACTCGCCGCAGAAGCTCCGCTAGGTCGGGGCTGGAGCGGTATGCTGAGCTGCTCGATGGATTCGGGACGGAGCCTGGGGAAGGCCCGGCTCGGCCTTGTGCCAGGGCCTTCAAGATGCGCCACAACTGATCTCGACCCTTGTTCGGCCCCAGCAGTGCCGGCTGCTCGCCT
>JBHHXF010000827.1:0-1694 GCA_046756905.1 Anaerolineae bacterium
CAAAACGGTCGATATCCCCACCCCGGACGAAGGCGACCTGATCACCTACACCATCACCCTTTCCAACAGCGGCCCCGATAACGCCAGCCAGGTCCAACTGATCGACCGCCTGCCGTCCGGCATCTCATACACGGCGCACATCGCCGACCGGGGAACTTACAGCCCCGTCAGCGGGCTGTGGCAGGTGGGCGACCTGGCGGCCAGTTGCGACCCGGCGGTCCTGACCCTGACCGCCCGCGTGGAGGCCGGCACGGCCGGCCGGACGATCACCAACACCACCCGCGATCTGATCGCCGCCGAACCCGACCCAAACCCCCTCGATGACGCCGGCCAGGCCGCCATCACCGTCAACGGGGCCGACCTGGAGGTGATCAAGACGATCAGCGACTCCAGCCCGGACGGCGGAGACCTCATCACCTACACCGTCACCGTCCTGAACCACGGTCCGGGGGACGCCACGGGAGTGCGCCTGGTCGATCTGCTTCCACAGGATGTCAGCTTCGAATCGTATGTTGCCACGGCCGGCACGGACTACGACAGCAGCAGCGGCCTGTGGACGCTGGGCGCGCTGAGCGCCGGCTCGGACGCCTCGTTGGCTCTGCTGGCCAGAATCGGGCTTTGCCCGCCGGTTGATTTCATCACCAACACGGCCAGCGTCACTAACGTCGCGCCCCCCGATTTTGATGCCGGCAACAACGAGGCCGGCGTTGGCTTGCAGGTGGCGAACAAAGCGTGTTACAGCTACTTGCCGGTAGCCTTCCGTGACTACCGGCTCCTGGTCAACGGTGGTTTTGAGACGGGCGACCTCACCGGCTGGGCGGAGGCTCAAGGGCCTTTCAACGGCCACGGCAGCGGGTTACCTCAAAATGTGATGGTGTTTGATGGTAGCTTCGCCGCTTTGCTTGGGAATCCGGCGGCTGCGGATGGAGCCATCCCGGTTGGCTACGGTTATATCGCCCAGTCTTTCACGGTAGACAGGCAGTATCTGCAAATCCGTTATCGAGTCGTCACTTCGGATATTGTCAGAGGACCAAATTCAGGCCGGTACTTTGACACGTTCGAGGTTTCCTTGAACGCCCCTCCCGCTCAAATCACCGATGGGGAGCGCGACAACCGGGGCTGTGCCACGACTCTGCTGAACCCGGACGGCATCTTGACCCCATCCAACGGGTTGGTTTTCTGCGGGGGGTACGCCGGCGCTCCCGACGAGGCAGGGACGCAGCGTGATTTGGGGTGGAAAACGGTCACCCTGGACTTGCAAAACTTTCAGGGAACAAACATCACCGTTTACTTCAGCCTCTGGAGCCGGGAGCACGGCCCTGCCTTCTGGGATGACCGGGCTTACTACAATACCTGGGTTTACATCGATGACGTTCAGTGGCAGTAACCTGCTGCCGGTCCTTTCGCTGCTTGGCCGAGCGAGGATGCGCTCGCCCGGAGATCAACACTTGCGCCTGCGCGCGAAGCAACGGCTTGCACCAGTACAGGTAGTCGATCAACAGCCAACAAGCTAGCATTGACAGGGATGGTCACAAGCAACTGTTGTTCAACGGTACGCAAAGTCTTGGCTGCGTACAATCAACCTATGGCAGAGAGGACAATAAACATACCGTTGCCTACGGCAGTGCAGGTGCCTCCGGGCTGCCAATACCGCGCCCGATAAATCGGGCTTGGCTCATGTTAAGAACAAGTGC
>JBHHXF010000828.1:0-1689 GCA_046756905.1 Anaerolineae bacterium
CTTCGTCACTGCTGATAGCCCCCTGCGGTGATGAAACCTGGCAGCAAAGCAGTTTGAGCGAGCTACCACTGATCTGGAACGCGGCCGACGTCATCGAGTTCGGCGATCGTCACACGCCACGTGGTGGCCAGTGGTTCGCCTGGTTGGGGAACTATCACGACACCGACTTCCACCTCGATGACGTGAGCCTTGAGCTGTGCAGCCCCGGCGGGGAGGCCGGCTACCGCTAGACAGCTAGTGGAGAACTTGACTTAGCATGAGGTCCGTGTTATCATGTTACTGTGATACGGTCCTTCAAGAGCACGGGAACGGAAGACATCTTCAACGGCGACAACACGAAGGCCGCTCGCAGGTCGTGCCCGCAGTCTCTATGGAAGGTAGCAGTTCGCAAACTCGATCAACTGGATTCTGTCACATCGCTGGATGAACTGCGTATTCCGCCTGGCAATCGGTTAGAGGCCCTCAAAGGAGATCGAGAAGATCAACACAGCATTCGGATCAATGACCAATACCGTATCTGCTTTGTTTGGACTGAAGCAGGACCAGAGGACGTTGAGATCGTGGACTATCACTGATATCGGTCTATGGAAAAGAGGTAACTACCCAGCCTGCCCTCAGTCCATGAATGAATTCACGGCCTGATACGAAAAACGCGTTGAAACGCGTTCAAGCCTTAACCCGTTTCAACGGGTTTCGCAGTGTCAGACGGGCAATTCATTGCTCGTCACGGCGGGCTGGGTAGTTACGAAAAGAGGAATGATGGTACGGGTACCAACGCATCGAGAGCCGACGCATCCGGGCGAGATGCTTCGCGAAGAGTTTCTCAAGCCGATGGGGATCACCCAACGGGAACTGGCACAGGCTATCCATGTGCCATATCAGAGGATTAATGAGCTGGTGAACAAGAAAAGGGGCATGACGCCGAGCACGGCTCTACGGTTGGCAAAGTTCTTTGGCATGTCAGCCGGCTTCTGGATGAACCTGCAGTTGAGATGGGATCTGTATCATGCACAACAGGCGGAAGCCACGCAGTTGGAAAGGATACAGCCACATCTCCGTGCGGCCATCTCTCCTAACTGAAGCCACTCCACACTCTCGCCAGCCCAGTTTCGGTGAGGGGCCAGGGCGAGGCCGGCTGAGGTCGTACGGCGTGGGAATCGCCGGTGGATTGCTCGGGGGTGGGAACTATACGCGGGATTTGGTGGCCGGCCGCCTGTGCGCCTTCGGAGGGGCTTCTGCAGAAAAGCGGGGCTACGTGGTGAACACGTCATCGACTGCTACGTCAAATCCCTCCAGCACTCGAGAATGGGCCTTTTCGCCTGGGCCGGCCTTGACCAGCAGTGTGAAGGCTTCTTCTTTCAACACAAAGACCTCAACGGTTTGTGCCTCCGGATCCACAAGCCAGTATTCGCCTATGCCGGCACGTGCATACTCAAGGAACTTCTCCCCTCGGTCTACGCTCTGCGTTCCAGGTGAAAGCACCTCGACCACCAAATCTGGCGGCCCGTACGCCTCCTCGGCGATCCGGTCAGCGTGGGTATGAGAGACGAACAAGATGTCCGGCTCGCGAATCTTGCCTGGCCAGAGGCGGACTGGAAGTGGAGCAAAGCGAATAGTACCCAGGTCATGCTCCAGTACAAAAGCCCGCATATGCGCGTAGAGGGCATCGAGTACTCGTTGATGGGTCTC
>JBHHXF010000829.1:0-1674 GCA_046756905.1 Anaerolineae bacterium
TTCGACAGGCCCCTCGACAGGCCCCTCGACAGGCTCGGGACGATGCTCGGGAGGGGCCTCAGGACGCCGCTTCGCAATGGTAGGCGCGGTTTCAATCGCCGGCATCTTCTCCAGACGCGAATCTTTCTGTCAGCAGCGCCGGCTGCCAGCCATTGTCCGTCGGGCGAAAAGGCCATGCCGTTTACGACCTTGGTGCTGACTGAAAGCTGTTCCTCCAGTGACCAGTCGTCTACTGAGCGGACCTGCACCTTGCCTTGCAAGCTCAGGGCAACGGCGGATTCATCTGGCGAGAACGCGATACCCCGAACGCCGGCCTCACCAGGCTCGATCGTTCGTACCTCCTGCCAGGTCGCGGTGTCCCAAAACCGGACCGTACCGCCGTAATCCACTGAGACCAGGTAGCGCCCGTCGTTGATGAATGTGAGCGACCCAACAGCGACATCTGCCGTCGGCAGCGTGCGAATTCTCTCGCCGGCCGGCAGCGACCACAGAGAGATGTCAGGTCCGAGGCCGGACGCGGCGAGCGTCTTCGAGTCCGGCGAGAACGCCACGGATGAAAGGTTCTTCTGGCTGACCTTGATGCCGATCACTTCCTCGCCGGCCAGCGTCCAGACCATGGCCCGCCCACCGTAGGAGCCGGCAGCCACCCACTGGCCGTCGGGCGAAACCTGCACCGCTGCCACTGTTTTCTTACGGTCCTGCAACGTGTGCAGCACCTGGCCATCGGGAAACGACCACAGTTTCACGGTGTTGTCCGATGATCCGGTCGCCAGCGTTGTCTCGTCAGGGGAGAGGGAGAAGCTGTTGACGCTGTTCGCGTGCCCTTCGAACGTGCGAATAAGTTCCCAGTCAGGCGCGGACCAGAGCTTTACGACGTTGTCCATGCCGGCCGAGATCAACGTCTGGCTGTCGCGAGTGAACTTTAGCCCGAGCACATAGCTTGAATGGGCTTCGATAATGGTCGGTTCCTGCATATGTTCGTCCATTTACCTTTGCCCCCACGATTGCAGCTCGATGATGTTGCCTTCTGGATCGGTGACGTAGCACCACGTGACGTGAGCGCCGCCGGCCACTTCCAACGTGACCACCTCGCCCACGGCACGCCCGCCGGCGGCCAGAACCGCCTTCAGAGCGGCGTGGACGTCATCGACGGAGAAAGCGATGTGTCCGAAGCCTGGGCGATTGACGGCGGTGTGAGGCCGGCTTTCCATCCGGTCGTAGCTGAAGATTTCCAGGGTCGGGCCGGCTTCGCCGTAGCCGGGTAGCCGCAGGTGGACGCCCTGGAGCCGCGCGCCCTGGAGGCCGGTGCCGGCGTCGAGTGTCGCACCTTCGAAGTCTCGCTCCGGTGGCACCGGCACGCAGCCAAAGACCTCCTGGTAGAAGCCGGCGAGCGCTCGCCAGTCTTCGGCGATCAGGTTGGTGTGGACGTACTTCGCTTGCATCTGTTCAGTGCGGCTCCATGATGACGTCCTTCCAAAACCACGTTCGGATCGCTGACACGGGGTACTTTCTCACCCACGGCTTCACCAACTGGTGGCATCGCGAATAGGCGAAGGGCACTATTGGCACCTCCTCTACCAGGATCCTGTCCGCTTGCCCGTAAAGCTTCATCCTCTCTCCCTGATCCGTGATCCGCCTGGCTTGCTCCACCAGCCGGCTGTACTTCTCGTTGCC
>JBHHXF010000830.1:0-1672 GCA_046756905.1 Anaerolineae bacterium
CTGGATGGAGCGGCGATGCGCGAGGCAGTAGAGCGAGGCACATATCGGGCGGCGGTGAACACACAGGTCTCCGAGGCGCGCCGATTGGGAATCACTGGCGTTCCCACCTACATCCTCGACAATCTGACTGTCGTCGGCGCTCAGCCTTATGAGGTCTTCCAGAGGGCGATGACCCGCCTGGGAGTGGCATCTCGCCGGGAGGCACCATGAATAGCACCCTACTTGCTGTCTTCGCCCACCCGGACGACGAGGCATTCGGTACCGGGGGCACGCTGTCCCGCTACGCGGCCGAAGGCATCCGTGTGGCCCTGGTTTGCGCCACCCGAGGCGAGGTGGGCGGCATCGCCGACCCCAGCCTGGCAACACCCGAAACCCTGGCCCAGGTGCGCGAGGCCGAGCTGCGCTGTGCCGCCCAAGCCCTGGGCATCTCCGAGGTGATCTTCCTGGGCTATCGGGATTCGGGCATGGCCGGCACGCCCGAGAACGAGGACCCGCGCGCCTTCGTCAACATCGCCGCCGAGGAGGTAGTGGCTCAGTTGGTGAGCATCATCCGCCGGCTGCGGCCCCAGGTTGTCGTCACCTTCGAGCCGAACGGCGGCTACGGCCACCCCGACCACATCGCTGCCCACCATCACACAGTGGCCGCTTTCCACGCCGCCGGCGACCCGGCTCGCTACCCCGATCAGGGTCCGGCACTTCGGCCGGGCTCAGTGCAGGCCTGGCAGCCGGCGCGCCTGTTCTACACCGCCATCCCGCGCTCCTTCTTCCTGGAGATGCGCGATCGGCTGGATGCCATGGGCGTGGACACGAGTGAGTTTGCCCGTTTCGAGGAGAGCGGGGCCGGCTGGCCCGACGACCAGATTCACGTCACTCTGGATGTGGCCGGCGCCATCGAAGCCAAGTGGGCGGCGCTGCAATGCCATCGCACGCAGTTTGGGCCGGACAACCTGTTCCGCCGGCTGCCGGAGGATGTGCTGAAGGAGATGATGAGTCGCGAGCACTTCGCCCTGGCCTGGCCGGAGCCGGCACCCGGGTTGCGGTTGCCGGAGTTGTTTGCGGAACTGGATGCAGGGGAAAAGTGAAAACTGAGAACACGGATTTCTCGGATGCACGGATCGGTTGTCTTGCACCGTACGGTTGATCCGCCAATCCGAGCAATCCGCGTTCTAATTCGATGGCCGGAAGATTGGAGACAGCCAAATGAGACGGCAATACACATTCGAAAACGAGTACTGGGTGTTCTTCGGCTACGGGACTGACTGGGAGCCGGGGCGGTGCGATCACTGTTATCAGCAACTGCACGCCACGCTCAAGCCGCCGGCGGAAGCCATCAACTGCTGGAAGCTGGAGATCTTCTTCTCCAACTGCACCGACCTGGAAGCGGTCAAGCAGTATTTCCTGGACGCGGGCCGCAAAGACCCAACCCTGCACGGCAAGTGGCTCAAGCAGGAGATGGAGATTCCTGGCGACAAATTGACCAGCATGCCGGCCGCCGGCCACCCCGACCCCGACGTGCGGCAGGATGGCGTCATCCTGATTTACACCACCAGCATTGCCGATCGGGACGCCCGCCGGGCCAAAATCCTGTCCGATCTGAAAGCACGCGGGCTGTACAGGAAGGACGCCATCTCGTCGCGCCGGGGTTGCGTCAACTTCGACGAGCTCATCGGGC
>JBHHXF010000831.1:0-1667 GCA_046756905.1 Anaerolineae bacterium
GCTTGTCGAAGGGTTGCCGCGATTTCAATCGCCAGGCCAAGTAGCTCCGCAATACGCACTACGCAATACGCAGTACGCAAGCGACTTCTGAGGCGATAACTATGGCTGACACCCATCCCTCCATACGCACCCGCATCGACCACGCCGAAATGCGTGGCATCGTGAAGCGGTTTCCGGGGGTGCTGGCCAATGACCGTGTAGACTTCGATGTGCGGGCCGGCGAGGCGCACGCGCTGCTGGGTGAGAACGGGGCCGGCAAGAGTACGCTGATGAAGATCCTCTACGGCCTGTACCGGCCGGACGAAGGCCAGATCCTCATCAACGGCGAGCCTGTGCGGCTCACGTCGCCGGCGGACGCCATCCGCCTGGGCATCGGTATGATCCACCAGCACTTCATGCTGGTCCCATCGCTGACCGTGGCGGAGAACGTGGCCCTGGGGTTGCCCTCCTCGCGTGGCCCGCTGACCGACCTGGAACGGGTCTCGGCGCGCATCCACGAGCTGACCGAGGTCTACGGTCTCCACGTAGAGCCGGCGGCCCCGGTGTGGCAACTCTCGGTCGGTGAGCAGCAGCGCGTCGAGATCGTGAAGGCGCTTTATCGGGGCGCATCACTGCTCATCCTGGACGAGCCGACGGCCGTGCTGACGCCCCAGGAAGTGGATGAGTTGTTCGTCACCCTGCGCCGCATGGTCGGCGACGGGCACGCGCTCATCTTCATCACCCACAAGCTGCGCGAGGTATTCGCCATCAGCGATCGCGTGACTGTGCTGCGCGACGGGCGGGTGGTGGGCCGCGTTGAGACAGGCGATACCAACCGCAGCGAGTTGGCGCAGATGATGGTGGGACGCGAGATTGTTGAGCGCTGGGAGAAACCGCCGGCCAGGCCAGGCCCCCTCGTGCTGGAGGTCGGCGATCTGCACTGTGAGAGTGACAAGGGTACGCCGGCCCTCAAGGGAGTCTCGCTCCAGGTGCGGGCCGGCGAGATTCTCGGCATCGCTGGCGTGTCGGGCAACGGACAGCGGGAACTGGCTGAGGTGATCGCCGGCCTGCGCGAAGCCACCGCCGGCCACGTCCGGTTGGAGCGCCAGGACCTGACGAACCAACCGCCCGACAAAATCATCGCCGCCGGCCTGGCCTTTATCCCCGAAGAACGGCTCACCGTAGGCATCATCAAAGATTTCACCGTCGCCGAGAACGCCATTCTGGAGACCCACGCCTCGCCCCGGCTAACCAACGGGCCGTTCCTGGACCTGGAAGCGATCCGCCGGCACACAGCCCAGTTGATCCGCGACTACGACGTGCGCACGCCGAACCAGGAAACGCCGGCCAAGAGCCTGTCGGGCGGAAACATCCAGAAGCTGATCCTGGCGCGGGAGCTATCGCGGGAGCCCCGGGTGCTGGTAGCTGCCCAGCCCACGCGCGGCGTGGACATCGGCGCAACGGAGTACATCCACCGCCGGCTCATCGAACAGCGCAGCGCCGGCACCGCCATCCTGCTCATCTCCGAGGACCTGGACGAGATCCAGTCCCTCAGCGACCGCATCGCCGTCATGTACGAGGGCGAGATTGTGGGGCAGATGCCGGCGGACGAGGCGGATGTGGAGGAGCTGGGGTTGATGATGGCGGGCGTTATCGGCAGTTAAAACTACACCAACCATCGCGAAGTC
>JBHHXF010000832.1:0-1657 GCA_046756905.1 Anaerolineae bacterium
CCAAAATGCTTTTCTGGAAAACTATATCTCTCGTGGCCGGCGCTCCGCATCCAAACGCCGGGCGTGGTCCCGCACCAGTTCCCAGGCACTGGCGACATGCGCTTCGTCCGACCGAATGTTGCCGATGGCCATGCGGATGGTGTAGCGGCCGTTCAACTTCGTATGTGAGAAGAAAGCACGGCCGGTCGAATTGACGGCATCAATGACAGCCTCGTTTAGCTCGTCCAGATAGGTTTCGATCCTGGCGGTCTCGGCCGCGTCGGCGCCCCGCAGACGCTCTCCCAAGTCCCTTGGACGCACCCGAAAGCAGATGGTGCTGAAAGGCGTTGGCGCCAGACGCTCGAAATCGGGGTCGGCGTCCACTGTCTGGGCGATGAGCTGGCCCAGGCGAAGGTGTTCGCGCAGGTTGGCCGCCAGTCCCTCGTGACCGAAGTAGCGGATGACCATCCACAGCTTCAGAGCCCGGAAGCGCCGGCCCAGTTGCACACCCCAATCCATAAAGTTGGTCACCTCGTCTTCGCCGGTCTTGAGATACTCAGGGACCAGGCTGAACGCGCGCTTCAGGATGTCCGGGTCGCGGACGTAGAACGCGCTGCAATCGATGGGAGTGAACAGCCACTTGTGCGGGTTGACGACGACGGAATCGGCGTGTTCGGAACCGGCCAGCACATGCCGCATTTCCGGCGCCACCGCCGCCATGCCGCCATACGCGCCATCGACGTGGAGCCACAAATTGTGCTGCCGGCAGACCCCGGCAATCTCCGGCACAGGATCGATGCTCGTTGTGGACGTCGTTCCCACCGTCGCCGCAACGCAGAAGGGGCGCCAGCCGGCGGTGATGTCTTCCACGACAGCCCGCGCCAGCGCTTGGGGGTTCATTCGGAATTCGGCATCGGTGGGGATCTTGCGCACCCCCTCTTGCCCAATGCCGAGGGTGATAGCGCCCTTCTCGATGGATGAATGCGCCTGCTCCGACGTGTACAGCCGAAGGCGCGGCAGCTCAGGCCGGCCCGCCATCCCCTTCCGTCGGATGTCAAGGTCTAGCGCCTCACGGGCGGCAGCGATGGCGATCATGCTGGACATGGAGGCCGTATCCAGTATAATGCCTCGAAAGCCGGCCGGCAGCCCCAGCATCTGGCGCAGCCAGTCCAGCGTTACCTCTTCAAGCTCGGTGGCCGCCGGCGACGTCTTCCACAACATCCCATTCACATTCAAGGCCGCCGTCAACAGTTCCCCCAGGATTCCCGGCGCAGAGCCGGTGATACCGAAGTAGGCGAAAAAGGAGGGGTGGTTCCAGTGGGTGATGCCGGGGATGATGACTCGTTCAAAGTCAGCGAAGATTTCTGACATCGGCTCGGGGTCCGCCGGCGGGTGTGGGGCGATCCCAGCCTGGACATCCCCCGGCCTGACCTGGGACAGGACCGGATAATTGTCGATGCTGCTGAAGTATTCGGCGATCCAGTCCACCATTTCGTAACCATAGCGGCGGAAGGTGTTGGGGTCCATATCGTGTTGTTCGACAGTCACAATGTGTTCTCCTTTGACCAAGACAGCTTCGTAGTAACCGCTTATGAGTCTTGACAACTTAGCTTGTCAAAGTTCATCAGCGGTTCCGTTTCAACCACGCGGCACGATCGCCTTCGGGCATGTAGACACG
>JBHHXF010000833.1:0-1657 GCA_046756905.1 Anaerolineae bacterium
GAAACGATCACCGTTGTCGAAACCGTCATCGTTGAAAAAGAAGGCGAGACGATCACCGTGGTTGAAACGGTGGAGGTGGTTAAAGAGGTCGAAGTTGTTGTCACCCAGGAAGTGGAAAAGATCGTCGAAGTTGAAGCCGAGCCGGAAGTCGTGACCATTGAGTACTGGCAGTACTTCTTCGATGCCCGCGTGGACGCTATGAACCGCCTGATCCAGCAATTCGAGGCTGAGAATCCCGACGTGCGGGTCGTCCACAACAGCGACATTCCCTACGCCGATTTTCGGGACAAGATCGCCGCCTCTGCGCCGGCGGGCGTTGGCCCCGACGTAGCCACCCTCTTCTACGGCTGGGTGCCGGCCTGGGTCGATGCGGGCTACCTGATTCCGCTGCCCGAGGACGAGTTCCCGGCGGAGATGATCGAATCCGAATTCTCGCCGATGGTGGCCAATAGCAAATTCGAAGGGAAGTATTGGGCCATCCCGACCGCTGTGCGCACCCTGGCCCTTTTCTGGAACAAGGACTTGTTCGCCGAGGCCGGTCTCGACCCTGAGAAGCCGCCCGAAACCCTGGATGAATTTGTGGAGTACGCCCAACTGCTCACCCAGTACGATGACGCCGGCAACATTGTGGTTGAAGGCTACGCGCCGCAGTTGTCCGGCCAGGCTCACCACTGGTTCCGCGAGGTGCTGATCCGCCAATTCGGCGGCGTGCCTTACAGCGATGACAACAGAACTGTCCTCTGGAACAGCCCCGAGGGCTGCCAGGCTTTCACCTGGCTGTCCGAATTTGAGACCGTTTACAACACCGGCAGCAACGACCTGTTCGAGGACGCCACCCAGGCTTTCCTCAACGGCAAGGCCGCGATGCATATCGACGGTTCCTTCCGCCTGGGCACCATCGCCAGGAACGCGCCCGATCTCAACTTCGGCGTGACCGAGCTACCGGCCGGCCCCAACGGCGAACGGCATACCTTCGGCTCCTACTGGACGCATGGTATCACCCAGCGGGCCGCCTCCGATCCGCGCCGCCTGGACGCCGCCGTCCGCTTCCTGAAGTTCATCACCACCCCCGACTCGGGCTCGCTGTGGGTCAACAAGGTTGGCGAATTGCCGGCGCAACTGGCGGCGGCCTCCAGTGAAGAGTTGCTGGCCGACGCGCAACTGGGCGCGTTCGCTGCCGGGCTGCCTTACGCTCACGCCACCTTCTTCGTCGACGAGTCGAAGCAGCGCCAGCACCTGATCGACGCCTTTGACGCCATCCGCCTGACCGGGGAAGACCCCTGCACGGCGCTGAACGATGCGGCCGAGTTAGAACAGGAACTGCTCGACGATTTCTGGGCCAGCCGCTAAGGAGCCGGTCGTGAGCCTGACGGCTGACCAGCAACGCAAAGCGTGAAAATTTCACCCCCGCTTGCGCGCAACCCCTCCCCGCCAGCGGGGAGGGGCCAGGGGAGGGGTTATTTTCAGGAGAGCGCAGACCTTGCGCTTCGCGTGCAAAGCTAGCTTTGCACTCCAGATACGTCCTGTTTTATACGGGAAGAGCAAGACTCAGTAGATCCAATTTGTAGCGCAAACTGTTAGTTTGCGCCGGTCAAACCAACAGTTTGACCTACATGACAAGCCCGAATTTGGATTTACTGAGACTATCAGCGGATAG
>JBHHXF010000834.1:0-1652 GCA_046756905.1 Anaerolineae bacterium
ACGCCCCGGTCGGGTTTTGAGCTTTCCTTCTTATCGGCCACGCGCAGCTCCAGGTGGATGGTGTCGCCGGGCAGGACCGCGCCCCGGTAGCGGATTACCTGTTCCATCAGGGCGATGGTTGTACCCTCGAAGATACCCAACTGGTTAGCCAGGCCAGTGGCGACCGAGGCCACCAGCATGCCGTGGGCGATGCGGGTGCCGAAGGGCGTCTCTTTGGCGAACTCCTCGTCGGTGTGCAGCGGGTTGAAATCGCCGGCCAGGCCGGCGAAGTTCACGATGTCCGCCTCGGTGATCGTCCGCCGGGCCGTAGTGATGACTTCGTCCAGCTCAAACTGATCGAAAGTGCGGCCTCGGGGTTGGTAGGTCATGGGATCCTCCTGTGTCTATAGCGTGTATTGCGTACTGCGTATTGCGTATTCCGTCTCTTCGGCAGAGCGTCCTGTGGAGAATACGAAATACGCAGTACGCAGTACGCAGTAGTCTTATCGCGTCAACTGGCGCGCGATGATGTTCTTCAAGATCTCCGATGTCCCGCCGCCATACAGCAAAAACCGGGCATCGCGGAAGTACCGCTGCGCATCGTATTCCATGGCAAAGCCGTAGGCGCCGAAGATGCGGGTGGTTTCGTCAGCGACGTAGTTGGCCATCTCCGAAGCGAAGAGCTTGGCCATGGCTGAGATTCTCGTGTCCGCTTCGCCCTGGTCGATCAACCAGGCGGCGCGGTAGACGAACGTGCGTGCGGCCTCCAGGCGGGTCGCCATGTCGGCCAGCTTGTGCTGGGTAGCCTGGAACTTGATGATGGGCCGGCCAAACGCCTCGCGTTCGCCGGCATACCGGATGGCCGCGTCCAGGGCGGCCCGCGCCAGTCCCACGCTCAGCGCCCCGGTCATCACCCGAATCTCGTCCAGGATGCCGCGCAGCAGGCTCACGCCCACGCCCTCTTCTCCGCCCAGGAGGTTCTCCGCCGGCGCCCGAACGTTTTCCAGAATCACTTCCGAGGTCTCTGAGGAGCGTGTCCCCAGCTTTCGGATGGGCCGGCCCACCCTCAGGCCCGGCGTCCCCTTCTCCACCAGGAATAGGTCCACCCCCCGGAAGCCGGCCTCTGGGTCCGTCTTAGCGGCGATGGTGAAGAAGTCGGCCACGGTGGCGCTGGTGATCCACATCTTGGTGCCGTTCAGGACATACTCGTCTCCATCTCGCACGGCTGTAGTGCGGATCGCGCCCAGGTCGGAGCCGGCGCCCGGCTCGGTCATGGCGATGGAACCGACCTTCTCGCCTCGCAAGGCCGGCGCCAGCAGGCGCTGCTTGTGCTCCTCGGTCCCGAAGCGGTGCACAAAGTCGGTCCCCATGAGCCCTTGCATGGCCACAGTCGCAGCCAACCCCATGGAACCTCGGGCCAGTTCCTCGCACATCAGGTTGAAGCTCGTATTATCCGCGCCGGCCCCGCCGTATTCCTCCGGGTAGCGCACGCCCAGCCAGCCCAGGCCGGCCACCTTGCGGAACAGCTCCCACGGAAACTCCTCCCGCTCGTCCATTTCGCCGGCCACGGGGACCACTTCCCGATCCACGAAGTCGGCCACGGCGCGGCGGAACAGTTCTTGTTCTTCGGTTAGACGGAAGTCCATTGCAGCCTCCCCGTGCCAGTGATCAGT
>JBHHXF010000835.1:0-1645 GCA_046756905.1 Anaerolineae bacterium
GATTATTGTACTCCCCAACTGTTCGACAGCGGAGTGTTTTCTAGCGCACTGAATTATACCCCGACTCCCCTCATTTTCCCACTGGCACGAATTGACAAATTCTCGGATATACAATATAATTCACCTGCAAATAGATGCAACTGCTGTGAAAGGCAATAGGTGCCCCAATGAGCTGTTATCAAGAACTCACCGACGAACTCCGGCAAGCCGGCCTACGCATGACGCCCCAGCGGCTCATGGTGATGGATGCTGTATTTCACCACGACGGGCACATCACCGCTGAGGACATTCATGCCAGAGTGCAGACCCTCTACCCGTATGTGGATCTCTCGACAGTCTATCGCACGCTGCAGGTGCTGAAGGAGCAGGGCATCGTAGCCGAGCTCCAGATGTCAGGCGGTCCTACTCAGTACGAGGCTCTGTTGGATGACTCCCACCACCACGCCATCTGCCGGCGCTGTGGAGCGATGTTGGAATTGGAGCCGGAGACACTGGAACCGATTCGCCAACAGCTCTTGATTAAGCACGGTTTTTCTGCCGAGTTCGCTCACATGGCGATATCGGGCTTGTGTGAGGCGTGCACTGAACAAGTGCGCGATGGTTCTTAATGCAAGTGGTACGGCGATTCTCACCAGAGATGGAGGCCTGAATGACTGCCTGGATTGTATTGCTCTCGACTACTGCGCTTGTCCCCGTTCTGCGTGCAGCCACCACCCAACCGGGGCTGCACATCCCTGATGGCTTCCTCAGTCTGCCAATTGCCCTAATCTGCTGGGCAGGCGCCGCCGTGCTTCTGGCAGTGGCAGTGCGCCGCAATGAGAGCGAACTGGGTGAGCGCCAGATTCCGCTGATGGGTGTGATGGCGGCGTTTATCTTTGCTGCGCAGATGATCAACTTCCCAGTCGCCGGCGGGACGTCGGGACACCTTCTGGGCGGCGCGCTGGCCGCTATAACGCTCGGGCCGTGGGCCGGCATGCTGGTCATGGCCAGCGTGATCGGCGTCCAGGCGCTGCTCTTCCAGGACGGCGGCCTGGTGGTGATGGGCGCCAACATTCTCAACATGGGCCTCTTGACTGCTCTGATCGGCTATGGTCTGTATCGAGGTGTGATCGGCCAGACTCGTCGCCTACGACTGGCCATCGCCGGCGTCGCCGCCTGGCTCTCGGTGATGGCTGGTGCGTTGGCCACATCGCTGGAGGTGTGGCTCAGCGGCACGGCTCGTCTGGACATCGTCGTGCCGGCCATGCTGAGTGTTCACGCTCTCATCGGCATCGGCGAGGCACTGATCACAGCAGCGGCCCTGGCGTTTATCATGCGAACGCGCCCGGACGTGTTGGACGCGGAAGGCGAGGCTCGGGGTGGCCGAGGTTGGGTTGTAGCCGGCCTGGCCGCCGCCCTGGCCGTGGTGTTGCTGTCACCCTTCGCCTCGGCGAACCCGGATGGGCTGGTGCGTGTAGCAACTGACCTGGGCTTTGTGAATCAGGGAGCTAACGCGCCGTATCAGATCCTCCCTGGCTACACCATCCCTTTCTTGGGTGCAAATCCGTTGTCCACAGTCCTGGCGGGAGCGATCGGTGCACTGGTGGTGGCTGGCGTGGCTGTCGCTGTGGTACGTCTGCTACGGCGATCAGCGAGCCCGGCTTAG
>JBHHXF010000836.1:0-1641 GCA_046756905.1 Anaerolineae bacterium
GGTTGGTGCAGTTTCAACTGCCGGACCTCGGTGCAATCTCAACCGCTGCCTCCCAGTCGTTTCACCTGCCGGCCTGCCCGAAAGAAACGCGCTCCCCACCAACTGGCCAGCCCCATGAGCCGATTCACTATGGCCCACTGGCGACCCCGCAGTTCGATTCGATCTCCTCCCCGCTCGATGGCGACCACACGACCGAGGATTGCGTTGGCTTTCACAGGTGGATCCAGGCGCCTGGTGTTATCGCCCTTGGTAAGCCATTCGCCATCGCCGACAGCAACAAGCCTGTGAGTCACCAGCCCGCCCGCGTGCTGGATAACAACCACATCACCGCGCCGCAGTGACGCCGGCAAGGCAGGCTCCGCCCACACGGCATCCCCCGCTCGCAACAGAGGGGCCATGCTGTTGCTAGTAACCTTCAGGCGGATCGGGTTGCCCTCTGCAAATCCCGCGCTGACCAAATCCAGGGCTAACCGCCGATAATTGTTCATTCCGCCCAATCATACCAGACTACGTCGCAACAGGCAACCTATCAACGAGCAGCCAGCGACAGATACACGGTCGCCGGCGGCACCCGCAGCCGCAGCGCCGGGTCGCCGAAGATGGTGAAGGTGTGAATGAGATCGTAGTTCCAACCGGTGGCGAATAGCGCGGCCTTGGCCGCTAGCGTGGCCGGCCCCAGCTCGCGCACGCCATCCTTGAACACGGCGTCATAGAAGCGACGCTGCATGACGTGGTGGCCGGTGGCCACACCCAGGCCGCTGGGCGAGAAGGTGCTCACAGCGCCACGTCCATCGGCGCGCACCAGTTCTTCGGCCAGGCTGGGCCGATTGGGGTAGTAGAAATAGCCGTCCAGACAGGTCATCGACAACACCACCGGCAGGCGGTCGCCGTTGGTGAGCGCCGGAAAATCCTCGTTGACGAAGATGCGCTCGTGCGCCCAGCGTTCCACGGACGCATGGCCGATGTAGCTGACGAACAGCGCCCCCGTTGCGTTCAGTTGCTCAACAATCGCCGTGTTGACGGCCGGGCAGGGCTGGGGTGGGTTGGCTGGTGCACCGCAGTAGTCATTCAGGTAAATGCGATCCGCCTGGATGCCGGCCGGCAGGTTGTTGGCGATAATGTCATCGGCCAGCCAGACAAAGTCGCCGGCCACGTCGGGGATGTTGTCGGCCACGAAGAGGGCATGGCGCTGCCAGTCCGCCGGCGCGGCCTGCTCGTAGGCGATGATCTTGTCGATGGCGGCGTCCAGCTCCGCCACACTGTTCACCGGCAGCCGGCCTATCGCCAAATCCGGCAGGATGTCGTCGCCGACGATGGCCGCCAGCAGGTTGGTGCTGTCCACCTCCCCCTGCCAGGGGTCAACGAAGGCCAGGTTGGGCGGCACGTAGACGGGTGTCAGCTCACCGTAGCGTTCGATCCCGTAGCCCTTGAAGTTCCAGTGCCCGTCGCCCACCAGCAGCACGTAGCTCGGGGCCGGCGGTCGCCAGTTGGCGTAGGCGTAGGCCAGGAAGTTGCGGATCGCCACGGGGTGAAAAATGCCGTGGTTGAACTCGTTGTAGAGATCATCGACGTCCACGACCCCCACGCGCATCCCCTGGCCAGCCCGGTAGTCGGCCAGGCGCTGTACCGCAGCGTAGAACT
>JBHHXF010000837.1:0-1640 GCA_046756905.1 Anaerolineae bacterium
GGTTCACCTTCTACTGCGACATCTGGTGCAGCCCGTATCACTACCGGATGCGCGGTGATCTGGAGGTGTTGGGGCCGGACGGCACAGTGCCCATCGATCCACCCACGACAACCGAGGAGTATCTCAACCAGATCGCCGGCCAGATAGATCAGCCCCATCCGGCTCAGTTCTACCCCACGCGCCGCCCCTCGGCAGCGGCCGGTCAGCGGATCGCCGGGCGGTACGACGACGAGCTGGCACCCTGGCGCGACGCCGCTCAACTGCGTACTCAAAGCCCCAGCGACGTGTTCACGGCGCTGAGTCCCCTCACCCCTGGCCTCACCTCCCAAGAGCGCTGGGACCTGATCGCGTATCTGTGGTCAAGCGCAACCACGCCGGAGCGACTGGCTGCCGGCCGGCAACTGTACGAGAGGAACTGCGCCGCCTGCCACGCCCTGACCGGCACCGGCGATGGCCCAGGTTGGCAGTACCTGGAGGATCAGCCGCAGAGTTTCGCCGACGCGACGACGATGGCCGGCGGGACCGGTTGGATCTACTACGCCAAGGTGGCGCGGGGCGGCATGGGGACGGGCATGCCGTACTTCGGCCCGCTGTTCACCGAAGAGGAGACCTGGAGCGTGGTGGACTACCTGTGGACGTTCCTGTTCGACTACGACAATGACTGAAGGCGCTGACTCGCCTTACGGACGCGACTACGAACGGGGGGTGAGCATGTAGCCGACGCCGCGTACGGTGAGGATGCGACGTGGGCTGCTGGTGTCATCTTCGATCTTGCTCCTCAGCCAGGCGACATGGACCTCGACGGTGCGTGTGTCCCCCGTGTAGCTCGTCTCCCACACCTCCTGCAGCGGAGGAGGTATGTTAGTGGAACGTCCGCGCAAATGACAACGAATCCGAGGATTGAACGAATTCGATCAATCCTCGGATTCGCTGTCATTTGCTAAATGCGCGACCAGGGACGAGTTCCTGATGTAGTTCGTCGGACAGCGCGTAGGCGAATGTAGTTAACAAGGAGGCGCCAAAGGAGCCAGAGGAGCCAAGGGAGGTAGACGGGTTAGGTGTGCGGGGGTTGGTTCGTTGGTTGGTTTGTTGCGCGGAGGTATTCGGGGACTCATTCGATCGAGCACGATGGAGCAGGGCGGCGAGGCCGGCGTACTCGGCAATGTGGGCCAGGTTGCCGACGGAGATGCCGTACCCGGGTGATGGAAGGGAGCTTAATGGATCAGGACGAGAAGAGAAGTAGAAGATGCCGGCCATCCAGGCGAGGACGGGACCCCAGCGGGAGACGGAAGGCGGAAGACGGAGAATGGAGAATGGAGGATGGAGGATGGAAGTTGGAGAATGGAGGATGGAAGATGGAGGATGGAAATCTATCTTCCTCTTCCATTTTCCCCTCTCCGTTATCCAAAGCTTTCCCAACGAGTCATGAGAGTCCACAGCATCGCACTTACCTGCTCATAGCCAACACAATTGCCTTATTTCCTTGTTCCCTTTCCCATCTGCCAGAGAGTGGATAGACCATCACGCAGAATCACAAACCAGCGATATGGATAACACAGCGGCCAAAGCCACGCCGGCTCCGGCTTGTACCGCCACCGCATGTAGTCAGGACCGGGACAGGCGATGGCCCATGCCAGGCG
>JBHHXF010000838.1:0-1632 GCA_046756905.1 Anaerolineae bacterium
AGGAGGTTGACATGGAGTATCAAAACTACATCAACGGCGAGTGGGTGCCGTCTCACACTGGCGAGCGTTACGAGAGCATCGATCCGGCTACGGGCGAAGTGATCGGCACAGTGCCCCGGTCGGATGAGCAGGATGTAGAAGCAGCCGTGGCAGCGGCCAGGAAGGCGTTCGAGTGGTGGCGGTTGACGCCGGCCCCGCGCCGAGGTGAGATTCTCTTCGAGGCGGGCCGGCTGCTCCGTCAGCACAAGCAGGAACTGGGCGAGTTCCTGACGACGGAGATGGGCAAGGTCCTGCCAGAGGCGCTGGGCGACGTCCAGGAAGCCGTCGACATGGCTTTCTACATGGGAGGCGAAGGCCGCCGGCTGGTGGGGGCCACCGTCCCCTCCGAGCTGCCGAACAAGTTTGCCATGGCCGTGCGTGATCCCGTGGGCGTGATTGGCATCATCACGCCGTGGAACTTTCCTATTGCTATCCCCAGTTGGAAGATGTTTCCGGCGCTGGTGGCCGGCAATACCATCGTCTTCAAGCCGGCCAGCGACACGCCGATGCTGGCAGCCAGGTTCGTGGAGATTCTGGAGGCCGCTGGCGTACCGCCGGGTGTGGTCAATCTGGTGATTGGACCCGGCGGCTCAGTCGGCGATGCCATTGTGGGACATCCCGACGTGAACGTGGTGTCGTTCACGGGTTCCACGGAGGTGGGCCGGCACGTGTACGTGCTGGGCGCTCAGCTACTCAAGAAAGTGCACCTGGAGATGGGCGGCAAGAACGCCATCATCGTCATGAATGACGCCGATCTGGACCTGGCCCTGGACAGCGTCATCTGGAGCGCCTTTGGCACCACTGGCCAGCGCTGCACGGCCGCTAGTCGGGTGATAGTTCAAAGTGGTATCAAGCCAGAATTCACGGAGCGCCTGGTGGAGCGGGTGAATAGTCTGAGACTCGGCAGCGGTCTGCTGGACACGACCGACGTCGGACCGGTCATCAATCGGTGGGCGCTGGAGAATATCCACAGCTACACCGGTGTAGCGAAGGGGGAAGGCGCGACCGTGCTAACGGGCGGGAAGACTTGGACGGATGGTGAGAAGTATGCCGGCGGCTCTTTCTACGAGCCGACGATCTTCGACAACGTTACCGTCGATATGCGCGTGGCTCAGGAGGAGATATTCGGCCCGTGTGCGTCCCTGATCACGGTTGATACGTTGGAAGAGGCCATTGAGGTCAACAACAGCGTTGCCTATGGCCTGTCAAGCTCAATCTTCACGCGGGATGTCAATGCTGCGTTCCAGGCCATGCGCGATTTCGACACCGGCCTGGTTTACATCAACCACGGCACCATCGGCGCCGAGATTCATCTGCCGTTTGGCGGTAACAAGGGCACGGGTAACGGCCATCGCGAGGCGGGCATCGCCGGCATCGACGTCTTCACCGAGTGGAAGAGCATATACGTGGATTACAGTGGCCGGCTCCAGCGCGCCCAGATCGACACCGAGGAAATCCTGGGCAGCTAGTGATCAATCGATCCTTGTTGTAGTTTGTAGTAACGACTTCAGTCGTTTTCCCAGGCACGACAACCGCTAATGAAGTTTGACAACTTAATCGGGTAATGTCTCGCCAAACGAGATTCATCTCGCC
>JBHHXF010000839.1:0-1615 GCA_046756905.1 Anaerolineae bacterium
TTGAGAAAGGAACGGATTCGTGCCCCCAATCCGGTTTTTCCGAATCCGTTGTAGTGTTTCGGCGAATGTAACGATGTCAAGCTTTCAACAACTATCCAACGCCGCCGGCTACATTCTACCATACCGCTCACCCACCCGCAAGCCCATCGCTGCCTGCCAACCCGACAGCCTGCAACAACCTACGAATAAGCCGGCAGCCAATCGCCGTGGGCTTCGATCAGATCGTCCACCAGCGACCAGATTTGGTCCAGGTCCAGCTCGGCGGCGGTGTGGGGGTCCAGCATAGCGGCGTGGTAGATGTGCTCTCGCCGGCGGGTCAGGGCAGCCTCAACCGTTAGCGCCTGCACGTTGACGTTGGTCTGCATCAGCGCCGCCAGGTGGGCCGGCAGACTTCCGATGCGTGTGGGCTGAACGCCGTTTCTATCCACCTGGCAGGGGACCTCCACGCAGCAGCCCTGGGGCAAATTATCGATCAGGCCGTGGTTAGGCACGTTGCCATAGACGATCCTCGGCGTCCCTGTCTCCATGCTGTGGATAATCAGTGAGCCGTACTCAACGCTGCGTTCCATCTCCATCGGTGCATCGCCGCCTTCCAGCTCAGCGCGCAGCGCCTCCCAGCCGGCGATCTGCTCTTCGCAGCGCCGCATGTACTCATCCAGGGGAATATTGAAGCGACTGATCAGGTCAGGACGGTCACGCCTGATAAACCAGGGCACATACTCGCTGAAGTGCTCGCTGGATTCAGTGACGAAATACCCCAGTCGGGTCAACATCTCGTAGCGCACCCGGTTCCAGCGCGGTACGCGACCTTCGTCCACCACCCGGCGGATCAGCGGATAGAGGTCCTGGCCATCCTTCTCGAATCGGAGGAAGAAGGCCATGTGGTTGATGCCGGCACACACGTAGCTGATCTCCTCGACCGGCACGCCGATGTCCGTCGCCAGTTGGCCGGCGGTGATCGGCACGCTGTGGCACAGGCCGACCGTCCTGATCCGGCTGGCCCGGCTCATGGCCCAGCAGTTCATCGCCATCGGGTTCACATAGTTCAGGTGAACCACATCGGGACACAACTCCTCCATATCGCTGCACATCCCCAGCAGCACCGGAATGGTACGCAGAGCCCGCATGATCCCGCCAATGCCCAGCGTGTCGCCGATAGTCTGGCGCAGACCGTACCTCTTCGGAATCTCGAAGTCGATCACCGTGCCAGGGTCGTAGCCGGCCACCTGGATCGTGTTGATCGCATAGTCAGCCCCGTCCAGAGCGGCCCGGCGATCGGTGGTAGCTTCGATGGTGGGGTGGGTGCCCAACACCTCGGCTACTCTGTGAGCGACGATTTCCGAAGTCCGCAGGCGTTTCGAATCGATGTCGTGCAGACTGATGGTGGAGCCGGCTAACTCGGAGAAGCTGAGGATATCACCCAACAGATTCTTGGCGAACACTGTGCTGCCGGCGCCGATTAGGGTGATCTTGGGCATAGGCTAGCAACCCCCATGTGCGACAGGCACAGCTCACTCTCGCCGCAACTTTTCAAGCGTCTCCGCATCAAATGGGTTGTGCCCCGCCTTCAGCGTATCGATCCACGCCTCCCGCTTCGGACCGTACCGCGCGTACT
>JBHHXF010000840.1:0-1604 GCA_046756905.1 Anaerolineae bacterium
CTGGGCATCTATCGCTGGGACCCCAACACAGACCGATGGCAATGGGTGCCTGGTAGAATCGACGCGGGGCAGGCCGCCGTCGTGGCTGCGGTGAGAACGCTGGGCATCTACGCCCTGCTGGCGCCGGCGGGTCTGCCCCCGATGCAGCGCGTGCTGCTGCCCCTCGTCCTCAATTGATCCCCTACTCTCCTCCATTCCCTGCCCCGAGAGAGCAGGCTTCACACATTGGACTGGCACAGGCCGGCCTCCCGGTGTATAATCTGAAAACAACACATTATGTTCGTAGTAAGGCACGCAGCGGAGCGGAGTGCCGTCCGTCAGCCCGACTGTGGGTATGGACCTATTCAGATGAACAAAAAACAACCCCTCATAACCTGGCTGCTACTGCTCGCAGGCGCGACCATCGTCATCGTCATCCTAAGCCTGTTCGTGGCGCGGCTGCACGCACCGTGGAACTGGCTCATCCCGTTTGCGTTCCTGGTGCTGGCCAACATCGTGGGATTCCTGTCCGACTTCCTGGGAATTCGCAGCGCCCTGAGGGGAGACACGCCGGCCTCCCAACATGTTACTGAGATCAAAGACAGCCAGGTGGCGCAGACAACCGGCGACGTATTCCAGGCCGGCGGCGACATCCTACTCCAGGCCTACCGCACGCCGGCCCGCGCCCAACGCCTCCACACACCGCCGGCCACCCGCCACCGCCTGTTCGGCCGCGACGACGCGCTGGCGGACACCCTGACCGCGCTGCGCGAGCACCGGTCGGTGCTGCTGCACGGCATGGGCGGCATCGGCAAGACGGCCCTGGCCGGCCACTCGGCCCAACGCCTGCACGCCGAGGCGGCGTTTAATGCCGGCGTCCTGTGGGTGAGCGAGGTCGGTCCGGCCTCCGTGCCGGCCATCTGCGACGCCGTGGCGCGCAGCCTGGGGGATGAGGAAATCCTGAAGCTGGCCCCGCCGGCCAAGTTGGACCCCACGCGAGAACTGCTGGCTTCCCACGACCTGCTGCTCATCCTGGACGACATCGCCATGCCCGAGACCGCGCAGGAGTTCCTGGACTGCTGCCGGCCCGCCGGCCTGGCCCTGCTGGCCACTTCCCGCCGGCGGCTGGTGGATTTCGGGGTGGACGTCCCGCTGCGCCCCCTGGATCGCGACGCAGCGACCGACCTGTTCCGCAACCGGGCCAAAATGCCGGCGGCGGACGGGAAGGTGGGGGAGATTTGCGACGAGTTGGAGAACCACCCCCTGGCGCTGGTGATCGCCGCCGGCCGTGTGCGCGCTGAAAGGATGTCGCTGGAGAGCCTGCACCGGCGGCTGCGGGACGAGAAGGAGCGGCTGCCGACGCTGGTGCTGGGGAAGGGCCTGGATAAGAACCGCAACGTTTGGGCATCGCTGCACCTGTCCTACCAGGACCTGAGCGACCAGCAGCAGTTGGTGTTCACCCGACTGGCGGCCTGTTTTGGCGAGACGACCGGGTTGGAGCTGCTGGCCGGCGTGTGCGGCATGACCCAGACGGCGTGCGAGGATCACGTGGGCCGGCTGGTGGCCCGCTCCCTGGTGGAACGCCAGGCGGACCGCCTGAGCCTGCACCGGTTGGTCCGCGACTT
>JBHHXF010000841.1:0-1603 GCA_046756905.1 Anaerolineae bacterium
TGATCACTGGGTCCTCACTTGCGGCCGTTTTTCCGCTCCAGGCGCGCCAGCCGGTGGCGAAGTTCGGCCAGGACCCTCACACGCGATCCGCGTGGCCGCAGATCGCGTTCTTCAATCCGGCGGATTGCCTCGCGAACCAGCCGGATGGCCGGCTCGTACTCGCGCTGCCGATGCTCGAAGTATTTGGCCAACTCCTCGTACGGATACAACTCATTGGTAAGGCCGGCATCCACCGAATCTCTCCAGATTTCTACGGCACGGTCCCACATTGCCCGGCGCTTGTACAGGAACGACAGGTTTTCCAGAGCACGGTGTCGGATCGTGGGAGCGCACGGAGCCGCCAGAGCCTGCCGATAGGCCCGCTCGGCCTGATCGACCCACCCCAGTTTCTCGTAACAGCGCCCCATGCTGTACCAGTCAGCGCCATGGACGACGCCGGCAGTCTCTGGCTCGGCGAATTGCTGCGCCATGTGCGCGGTCAGGCTGACCATCGACAGAATGTCGATGGCGTTGTGAGTGAAGACGGGCTTCAGTGGCGCAGCATTGCCGGTCCTCTCATACTCAAAGTACAGGGTTGGAATCATCCAGCCTGGGACGTCGCCGTCGCGGAAGAGGCCGAGAATGTGCTCCTCCAGACTGGTTAGGCTGCAACTGGGCAGGCGCTCTTTCCACAGCCGGCGCGCCGGCGCCAGCAAGTCCAGGTGAGGCGTGTCTCGCAGGGGAAACTGCCGGCGACACAGAGTGAAGCGTGTGTGCAGCAATGGGAGATCAAAGGCTTTGCCGTTGAACGAGACAACTGCATTGAAATTCTGGAGCAGATCGTCCAGCAGGTGGACGAGGGCCGGCTCTTCGCTGGGGTCGCGCATGAAGAACTGGCGCACGCGGAACGCCGGCCCGTCGAAGAAGCCCACGCCGACCAGGAAGGCGAAGGTGCCGGTGCCGCCGGCCAGGCTCGAAGTCTCGGTGTCGATAAACGCAGCTCTCTCGAAGTCAATCCCCCGCAATTGATCATCTTGCGCGATGGCGGCGGCCATTTTCCCGCCATGATGGTGGATGGCGGCCAGAGTTGTGTTGCCGTGGGCGGCACGGATGGGCCGAATTTCCTCGGCAACGAAGATCGGTCCCAGGGGTGTTTCAACCAGGTCGCCTGCGACCACGGTTTCGATTCCCCCTGTCTGATCGCGTGCTTTTGGCTGCGGTTGCGGCCTGCGCTTGTCGGGCATGCCGCGCGTGACGCCCAATCGCTCCAGTCTCTGGCGCAGGTCGCTTAGGGAGGCACTGCTTGGGTCCATGAGTCGTCTCGTCAGTGATCACTGATCACTGATTACTGGTCACTGATTACTGGAATGCGAACGCCTGTATCATACTGCAAGTAGCGCGCTTCTGGCAAGTCGCTTGATTTGGCGTGGGATGTCTCCTGTGGTAAAATTTAATGTGCCCCGTTGGGGAGTCGTCTAATGGTAGGATAGCGGACTTTGAATCCGTTGGTCCAGGTTCGAATCCTGGCTCCCCAGCCTTTTTGCGTCTTGCATTCTTTCCACCCAGAGTCAGTTTATCCACTTCTGCGTCATTATCTTCGTGAGGGCAACGGCGAGCCTGCTGG
>JBHHXF010000842.1:0-1598 GCA_046756905.1 Anaerolineae bacterium
GCCGAAGGCCGTATCGAAGCGACGTCCTGAGTTCAGCGAAGGGGGTGCGGCTTCGCGATGAATGGGGCTGGGCAAGTAAGCCGCACCCTTCGATACGCTGCTCACTGCGTTCGCAGCTACTCAGGGTGCTACGTTGGGTTGGGTTGGTTGTGGACAGTACGAAGATGACTGGAGGCAGGAATGGGTCTGAGGACAGTTGAACAATACAAAGCCAGCTTGAAAGACGGCCGCGTCGTCTACTACAAGGGTGAGAAGGTCGAAGATGTCACGCGACACCCAGACATCTCCGTCTGCGTGGACACCATGGCGCTGGACTTCGAGATGGCGGAGAACTCCCGGTACAGAGACCTGGCCGTCGTCTACGATGAGGAGCTGGGCGAGGAGATCAGCCGGTATTTCCACGTCCCCAGCGGGCCCGATGATCTGGTCAAAGCGTTCGACCTGATCGTGGAAGCCACGCGCCTGGGCGATGGGTTCATCCCGCTGGCCCACGACATCGGCGCCGATGCGTTGAATGCCATCAGCATCACCGCCAACATGATGCACGATCAGAAATACATCGACCGCATCGAGAACTACCGCGAACACCTGAAGCGGAACGACCTGGCTCTGTGTGCTGCTGTGACCGATGTCAAGGGGGACCGCATGCTGCGCCCATCGGACCCTGGTCAGGCACACCCGGACTATTACCTGCGTGTGGTGGATCGGGACAACGCCGGCATCGTCGTGCGCGGCGCCAAAGTCCACATCACCGGCGCGGCCTACAGCAACGAGATGTTCGTGCTCCCCAGCCGCGCGATGAAAGAAGCGGACGCCGACTACGCCGTCGCCTTCGCCATCCCGGTCAACACCGAGGGGGTGCGGCAGGTCTGCCGGCCTTTCCGCGCCCACATCTCGCCGCTGGAGTTCCCCAACAGCCGGCCCGTGCGCGTCCACACCGACTCGCTCATCATCTTCGACGACGTCTTCGTGCCGTGGGAGCGCGTGTTCCTGTGCGGCGAGTGGAAATGGGCTGCCACGATGGTCTACAACTTCGCCCTGATGCATCGCCGCACGGGCTGCGCATATCGCATCCCCATGTCGGAGCAACTGTTGGGCATCGCTCAGGCCATCGCCGAGTACAACGGCGTTGCCGGCGCGCCCCACGTCCAGGAGAAGATCACCGACCTCGTGATCTACCTTGAGACCCTGAAATCTCTCTCCTACTCAGCCTGTCTCGACTACAAGACGTACGGCGGCATCCCGGTCCCCAACCCGGTGACGACCAACATCGCCAAGTACCACTTCGCGGACAAGTACCACGAGGTCGTCAAGATTGTGCAGGACCTGGCCGGCGGCCTCCTGGTAACAGCCCCATCGCACAAGGACTATCAACTGCCCGATCTTCAGGCTGACATCGACAAGTATCTGGGTGGTGTGCCCGGCGTCCCCACCGAAAGCCGCCTGCGCATGTTCGACCTGATCCGCCGGCTGACGGGCGCCGACCGCGAAACCATCGCCCTGCACGGTGAAGGCTCACTTCAGGCGCAGCGGATGACCATCCTGGCCGAGGCCAGGGACGTGATCGCCAGGTGTAAGCAGATGGCCGAGGAGTTGGC
>JBHHXF010000843.1:0-1596 GCA_046756905.1 Anaerolineae bacterium
CAGACGGCCCTTTCCCCCCTCTAGCTCCCCCCAGAGGGGGGAGAACAGGCTTCCCCCCCTTTGGGGGGATTGAGGGGGGGGGGCAGCAGGCGCGCCGGCTGATTCCGCTCGCCGGCCAATGCGGTCTACCTGCTGAGCGATAGCGTCGGACGTCATGGCTCCAACTGATCGGCACTCCCTGAACCGACATAACCCGCCCCGCGCTCACTATGTCGGTGGGACGCTGGTGCTGGAAGGGGTAGCGCGCTCTGTCAGGCCGCCGGCCCCATTCCAGTGGATCAACGCCAAGTGGCGCTGTCCAGCGGTTCACTACCGCACAGTGCGCTCCTGGCTCAGGCAGCAAGGCATTCGGAACAGCATCCCGCGTTGGCGCAACCTGGCCCTCATCCTCAACGACAGCCGGCAGCCGCATCCGTATCAGACTGAAGCCCTCCAGACCTGGCTAAACGCCGACCGCTGGGGGAGCGTCGTTTTGCCCACCGGCGCAGGGAAGACGTTCCTGGCCCTGCGCGCCATCGCCCACAGCACGGTGAGCACGCTGGTGATCGTGCCCACCCTCGACCTGCTGCACCAGTGGTATGCCCGCCTGGAAAACGCCTTCGGGGCGCCCATCGGTGTGTGGTACGGCGGGGAGAAGCAGCTTGAGCCGATCACGGTGACGACCTATCCCAGCGCCTGGTCCCACGCCGAGACTCTGGGCAACCAGTTCAAACTGCTCATCTTCGACGAGATCCACCACTTGCCGGCCCCCTCCTGGCACGAGATAGCCCTGATATGCGCCGGCCCCTTCCGCCTCGGCCTGACCGCCACCTACCCCGAACCACAGCCCGAGTGGGGGCGTGGTCAGAAGCCTGGTTTTTCGGGAAAAACCAGGCTTCTTGTCGATCAAGACCCAGCCACCCTGCTGGACGAGCTGGTGGGGCCGGTGGTCTACCGCAAGCACATCGATGATCTGACGGGCGAGCAGTTGGCCGAGTACCGCACCGAGCGCATTCGCGTCGATCTGACGCCGGAGGAGCGCGTCGCGTACGATGAGGCGTACGCTGTCTACACTGGCTACGTGCGCGAGGCCGGCCTGCGGGAGCGACACGGCCCCGGCTGGTGGGGCGAATACACCCGACGCAGCGCCTACCAGGCCGAAGCTCGCCGGGCCAAGGTGGCAGAGCTGAAGCTGAAGGAGATTGTCCACCAGGCGCGGGGCAAGTTGGAGGTGCTGGACCAGTTGCTGCGCGAACACCGCGACCAGCAGATGCTCGTCTTCACGACCCACAACCGCTTCGCCTACGAAATCGCCCGCCGCCATCTCATCCCCGCCATCACCCATCAGACCAAGGCCGCCGAGCGGAAATCCATTCTGGAGAACTTTCGGGCCGGCAAATACCGCGCCATCGTCACCTCGAAAGTGCTGAATGAAGGGGTTGACGTGCCCGAAGCGAAAGTCGCCGTGATCCTGGGGGGAAGCTCCAGCGCCCGCGAGTACATCCAGCGACTGGGCCGCGTGCTGCGCAAGCGGGGCAACGCGACCGCTGTGCTGTACGAGGTCATCGTGCGCAAAACCGTGGATGAGGGGATGGCTCAGCGACGGAGACCACGGGG
>JBHHXF010000844.1:0-1591 GCA_046756905.1 Anaerolineae bacterium
ACTGATCACCGATTACTGATCACTGGTTACTGATCACTGATCACTGATTACTGTCCACCGACCCCGCTGCCTGTCCGATCACGATATCCGGCGTGTCCCAGCGTTTGGCTTCCATGAGCGACTTGAAGGCGCGGCGGAAGATCAGCGTCGCCTCCACGTTCACCATGCCGGCCCCCGGCGCTGCGAACTCGTACACAGACGTGTCCGACCCCAGCGCGGGGATGCGGTTGTCGCTGACGATGATGGTGGGGCTCCAGTAGGCGGCCGTCGGCTCCTGGCCGGTGTTCAGGCTGCGCAAGACCTTGGCGAAGGCCTTGCCAGGCCGGCCCCCGTAGTCGTCCGGGACGTCGCCCACACCGCACCAGGCCGGCACAGACTCACCGCCCACCTGCGTCAGCTCCGCGCCGCCGCTGTCCGTTGCCCGCACTACCAGGATCAGATGGCGCGCCGGCTGGTCGGTGGGGATGTGATGGCCGGCGCCGGTGTTGGTGATCGTCACCGTCGCCCGGATGCGACCGCCGATCACTGATGCCTGCACTGTCATGTCCACAGCGCTCTGGAGAAACTCCGGGTATCTGGTGCCATATTGGAAGTGCGACGGGATCGTCTGGGGGTCGCGCTCCACGCCGCCATGGCCAGGGGCGAAGTTGGTGGTTACGCCGTCCGGTGGCATGTGGCAGGTCTGGCAGTGCACGCCTTGGGACGGATAGGGGCTGGCCAGCCATTCAGCGAAGGACTGGTAGATGGGCGTTCCCCAGAAGCTGAAGTTGTGACACGCCGCACAGAACTGCCCCTGTTTGATCTGGGGTAGGAACGTGTCCGGCTCGGGGATATCGTCGAAGGGGCCGAAGAACATCTGTTGGCCATCCGGTGGCCGGCGCAGGTCCATGGACATCACCCCTGGCACGTTGTGGTAGGGCAATCCGGTTGCCGGGTCCAGGTACACACCGCCCGTTTTGTGGCAGAAGTCGCAGAACACGCCGTTGCTCTCCACCGCGGAGAGTTGGTTCATGTCGGCGGTGAAGGGTTTGTTGGCTGCAGCGCCTGGCGCGTGGCAGTTGGCGCAGTTGCCGGCGGTGTTGGGGAAGTCCAGCTTGTAGCCCGGCGAGACACCTGGCCGGCCCGTCGTGTCCGTCCCGTTGTACATCGAGAAGAAGCGCGGGTTGGTCGCTGCACCCGAATGGGCATTCGACTCCCATTGAGCCACGATGATGCTGGCATGGCACGTGTCGCAGCCGTAGTCGACTTCGGGCGGAGAATCGGCGCGGTGAGGGTAGATCCACGGGTAGTCTGGATTGTCTGTGGTTGGGTATAGGTTGAGCTGGAAAGTCACACTGGACGTCGGAGGTATGACCTCGAGTTCGGCGATGTAGTATTCAGCCTTCCATGCGGTGATAGTGGCCGTGACTCCGCCCGCGATGCCGGCCAGCGTGAAGCTGCCATCGGGGCCGGTGGTTGTGGCGTTGGTGGTCGCCTTCACGCGCACCGTTGCTCCCTCAACTGGTTGGCTGTTTTCGTCCCGCACTTCACCGCTCACAGTGGCGGCCGGCAATGCCCGCACCACCGCCAGGGTGAGGCCCAATCCGGCTAT
>JBHHXF010000845.1:0-1584 GCA_046756905.1 Anaerolineae bacterium
ACTGATCCAGTTGATCGGGCGTCAGGTCGGTCAATTCGCGGGCAACTTCGCGGACGCGCCGGCCCTCGGCCATGGCCTGTTTTGCGATGCGGGCCGCCAGATCGTAGCCGATGTGCGGGACCAGCGCGGTCACGAGGATCGGGTTCTTCTCCACCAGGTCCTCCATGCGCTCGCGGTTGACGGTGAAGCCGGCCACCGCTTTGTCAGCCAGCGTTCGGCTGGCGTTGGCCAGGATGGTGATGGATTGCAACAGGTTGTGGGCAATGAGCGGCAGCATCAGGTTTAGCTCGAAATTGCCGGCCTGTCCGCCGATGGTGATCGCCACGTCGTTGCCGATGACCTGGGCGCAGACCAGCGTCACCGCCTCGGCGATGACCGGGTTGATCTTGCCCGGCATGATGGAAGAGCCCGGTTGGGTGGCCGGCAGCGCAATCTCGGCCAGGCCGGCCTGCGGACCGGAGTTCATCCAGCGGAAGTCGTTGGCAATCTTCATGAGCGAGGCGGCGACGGTTTTGAGTTGACCGCTCAGTTCGACGGCCGCGTCCTGGCCAGCCTGGGCTTCGAAGTGGTTAGACGCCTCGCGGAAGGGCAACCCGGTCAGCTCGACCAGCCTGGCGGCCACGCGCGCACCGAACTCGGGATGAGCGTTGAGGCCCGTGCCCACGGCGGTGCCGCCGAGGGCCAGTTCCGCCAGGCGGGGCAGTGTGGCCTCGATCCGGCGTATGCCGTGGTCGATCTGCGTGGCGTAGCCCGACAACTGTTGGCCGAGGCGGATAGGCATGGCATCCATGAGGTGAGTTCGCCCCGTTTTGACCACGTCGTCCAGCTCCTCTGCTCGCTGAAGCAGGGTGTCGCGCAGGTGACGCAGGGCCGGCAGCAGTTCCTCCACCACTTGCAGGTACGCGGAGACGTGGATGGCGGCGGGAATCACGTCGTTGGACGACTGCCCCTTGTTCACGTGGTCATTGGGATGCACCGGCTGTTTGGAGCCGACCTCTCCCCCCAGAATCTGGATCGCCCGATTAGAAATCACTTCGTTGGCGTTCATGTTGGTCGAAGTGCCCGACCCGGTCTGGTACACGTCGATGGGGAATTGGTCGTCCAACTGGCCGTCGATGACCTCCTGGGCAGACTGACGGATAGCGCCGGCCACTACTGCATCCAGCAGCCCCAGGTCCTCGTTCGCCTGAGCAGCAGCATACTTGATCAGACCCAGAGCGCGGATGAAGACGCGCGGAAACGTGATTCCGCTTATGGGGAAATTCTCCACCGCCCGTTGGGTCTGAGCGCCGTACAGGGCGCTGGCCGGCACTTCAACTTCACCGAGGGAGTCTCTTTCCATCCGTGTTTCCATCGACTACGTTCCTTTCATGACTACAACTTGCCCGTCTGATTCTTGACGCCGGCACCATCCTAGCATATACTGAGGGTACACGCAAACGGGCTGGCCAGTAGGGGTGAGGCAGGGCGGAGAGAGTGTACCAGATGGAGACAAGGCTGCACCCCGCCCTGCCGCGCCCCTACCAACAAATATCAGGAGGCCAACATGTGCGGACGGTTCACGCTTGCATCATCAATCGAGGA
>JBHHXF010000846.1:0-1581 GCA_046756905.1 Anaerolineae bacterium
CCCGCGGACGCGGTGAACGGGGCCAATGCCCTGCTGCACACGCTGCTGGAGCTGGCGACCGGCCTGGGGTAGGGAGATTCACTCGCAGAAACGGTATGGTGTTGCAGGCCGGCGGGCTTTGAATCACTGAGCCACTGAATCCACTGAGCACACTGAAGAACCTCAATCATCTCAGTGAATTCAGTGACATCAGCGCTTCAGTGATTCGAACTGGTGCCGCGAGTGAAGCGGCGTTCCCAGCTACGGCAACGCCCGCCGGCCTGGGGCTCGCACACCGGGAAGAACCACGGATCAGCAGAAAGCCGCGGATCGGGATGTGTGCCAATCCGCGGCTTTCTGCTGATCCGTGGTTCTCCTTGCCGGCCGGCGGGCGCTGTGGTAGAATGGGGCCAGGTACTGTCTTTGGCCGAGGACGCGCCATTGCGGAGGCCATCTGCTCTGATCGAGAGCACAAATGAGACGTACGATGGAAGGAGAACGGCAGTGCAAACCATTCAGATTCCCTTGAGTGAGGACGTATATCGTGCTTTGGACCGCCTGGCGCGGGAAAATGAGACCGATCCGGCCACCTTGATCCGCGTCCAGGTCGAGCGCCTGGCAGCCATGTACACCGGTGAAGGACTGACACCCGACCTGCGTGAGCATCTAGCGGCGAGCATTGGCAAGCATCGCAAGTTGCTGCAAAGGCTGGCCGAATGACAGTTTTTCTCTCGCTCGAGGATGCCCTTGAGATTCATCTTTGTCATGGCCATCGCAGAGAAAAAGATGCTCTTTGAGCAAATCGCAGTTTGGATTTCGGCTCACATTGCTGAGACGCCTTGAATTTCGCGCTTTCAGTTGGCGTCCGCACCGTGCGCAGCCGTGGGCAGCGAGACACGACCATGCGACTCGTCACACCGACTCAGATTGACCGCGTGGCCTGGGCCGGCACGCTGGAGCCACTGGGCGAGACCTTCAAGGACGACTACCCCCGACCCCGCGTGACCCTGGGCGAGCCGGCCTGGTGGCCTGCCGAACAGGCGCTGGAGAGCGAAACCGTTCGATTAGGAGCGCATGCATTTGCTGGGGGGGGAACCGCGCGTTGTTTCTCAGCCGGCGCCCGCACTCGCCCATCACGGTCTCGTTGTTCCGCCCCGACGCCGGCACCGCCACCGAGCCGGCGCCCTTCCAACCCCCGCTGGACGACCCCGACCTGGCCGACCTGCGCTGGTACCTGGAGATCTTTTCGACCTGGCCCACCGGACCGGACTACGAGCGCGCCGAGCGCATTGAGGCTAAGCTGGAGGATTGGGGACGCGCCCTGCTGGAGAGCATCACCTCCGACCGCGATGCCGGCCGGCTGTGGCAGCAGTTCGCCGATGCCCACAACGCCGGCAAGCTGCTGACCATCGACGCCACCGACCCGCGCGTGCTGCGCCTGCCGTGGGAGCTGCTGGCCGACGAGGGCGGGCACATCTTTGCCCAGGGCATCGGCGTGCGCCGGCGCTTGCAGAAGACGACCGCAGCGCCGGTGGAACCCTTGGAGCTGCCGGTGCGGGTGCTGGTGGTGGTCTCGCGGCCCGACGACGCCGGCTTCATCGA
>JBHHXF010000847.1:0-1576 GCA_046756905.1 Anaerolineae bacterium
GCCAGCAGCAGGGCGGTGTACATCGGGTGACGCACCAGGCGGTAAGGACCGCTCGTGATGAGCCGTTGGCCGGGCAGGATGGCTGGGTCGGGCGCGTACCAGCGGCCCAGGGCGCGCCAGGCTGCAATGCCCAGCACAGCTCCCAGCAGGAACAGGGCCAGCCCGGCCACTGCCCAGGCCGGCGACCGGGCCGTGCGTCCGCTCGTAAACTGCCAGCAGGGGCACGACCAGAGTGGCCAGGATGAAAACCAGGCGAGTCAGGCCGGGTCGTCGTCGGTGCCGCGCGGGCTGATAGAAATGTGTCGCGGCGGCCCAGGTGCCGGCCCACAGCAACACAAAAACCGTGCCCCAGAGGTCAGCCAGAAACCAGCCCCAGCGCCCGGCGATGAGGGCCGGGAGTCCCAGCGTCCACAGGGCGATGAACGGGATGGCGATCAACCACTTGCGCTGGGTGCTCACGCCGTTTCTCCCTCGACTCCGTTCTTCTCCTGACGTGGTCGGAAGCGGAAGTTGCAGTGCGTCGCACCGCCGGCGAGTGTCTGTGACCTCTCCAACGTCACCCCCCACTGGTCGGCCAGTGGGGGGTCGAGGTCGCAGAAGGCACTCACACAGAGTTCGGACAACCCCTGACGGGCGAAGTAGTCGGCAGCCGGGCAGCGGTAGGTGGGACACCACCCGACGTCGAAGGCGACGGTGTTTTTCTCCGCCTCCACGTACTGCATCTGGTATCCCGGCGCTGTGTAGGGAAATCGCACAAACCAGTCCATCCCGCAATAACTTCACCATCATGATCCTGCCGCTGCCATCTCTGGCGTGACACGGCACCAGCGGAAATCGCAGCAGTCGTCGCCCCGGCCCAGCGTCCTGGTGCGCTCCCAGGTAATCGTCGGCGGCAATGCCTCATAAGCGAGATCGTCTAGCCAGCAGAAGAGCCTGGTCAACTCTGGCGCGCCATAGGCGGTCAACACGTCCAGGTAAAAGCAGCGATGCACGTTGAAGGCAAAGCATTCGTCGCTGTCTTCTACCATCTCCATCTCCCAGCCGGCCGGCGGGAAGAGCAGGCGCATGAACCACCGCGCGCTCCACCGGAACACCGCAAAGGGCCGGGGGACGTGCTCGAAAAACTCCGAGCGCTTGATCAGTCGGTCGCGCATGGCGACTTCCAGCAGCCCGGCCACCTCCTCCAGCACATCTTCCTGGGACGTATCGCTTTCGGCCTCCTGCAGGACTTGATAGAGGACCAGGGCCGGCAGGATATTGCTCTCAACGTGGAAGCGCAGAGCGCGGCCGGAAAAGCGCGGGCGCTGCGCATATAGTTCGTCGTAGCGGGCCTGCACGCGCGCGGCCAGCATGGCTGCCTCCACCTCGCCCCGTTGCTCGGCCATCACTCGCTGCCAGACGTCCAGGTGGGGCATCTGGCGGGGTGCGGATAACCGACGCCCGACGATGAGCCCGCCCAGGGCCAAGCCGGCCAGCCATCGCCGTTTCATGCCACCTGCCCCCCGATATGCAGTCCATTGAGGTACGTACCTCGGCACGGCCGCGATGTAGCGCCGCGCTTCGTCGCCGAAGAGGA
>JBHHXF010000848.1:0-1572 GCA_046756905.1 Anaerolineae bacterium
CTGAGCAGCCTCCCTTCGACAAGCTCAGGACGCCGCTTCGAGTTCCCTTCGACAGGCTCAGGACACCGCCTGGCCGACGAAGCCGGGGATGACGATTGGGCCAATCCGGTAGTGTGGCGTTCCCAGCGGGTGGATCAGGGCCGACATCTGCCCCAGGACCTGTCGGAAGCTGTGGCACGCCAATTCTGGCAGGCCGTGAGCAACGGTCCGGTGCGGGATCAGGCCATGGTGGCCTTGATGCTGGACGTGGGGCTGCGGGTCGGCGAAGTAGCCGGGTTGCGGGTCCAGGATTTCGAGCCGGCGGTGCGGCCGGGAGAGTTGCCGGCGACCTGGCGGGCATGACGGAATTGCATCGGGCGATGTCCAGCTTGGAGATCGAGCGGGAGGTGCTGGCCAGAATCCCAACCTGGCCCTGGCAGCCCGGGACGCTGCGCGGAGTGGCATCGGCGGTGTCGCTGCCGGTGCTGGTGTGGCTCATTCAGCAGATTCTGGCGTACTACCTGGGCTCGTAGCGGCCGGCGATGATGTTCAAGAGTAACTTCCGACTACTTCGCGCCTGGCGAATGAATTCGCGGCAACGATTGCGAAACCCACCTTCGTGGGTTAGTCGGCGAAGGCCGACTTCGCAGTCGTAGGCGCGGTTTCAACCGCCGGCAATTGGGGGGGACAGACCCGGCGCCGGCCACCTCACCGCACCTCGTCTTCAAGGACTCCCAGCTCAAGCGCATAGCGGACCAGGGCGGCGCGGCTGCGCAGGCCCAGCTTCTGCATGAGCCGGGCCTTGTAGGTCTCCACCGTCTTCACGCTCAGGTGAAGCATCTCTGCTATCTCACTGTTGCGATGACCCAGCGCCACCAGCTTAAAAACCTGGGCCTCCCGATCACTCAACAATTCATACCGCTCTGTCTGCTCCCCCGCCGGCTCCGCGTGAGCCTGGCTCCGGTCCAGCATATCGTCCAGGAGCACCTTGGTGTGGCTGGGATGCAGGAAGGTGCCACCCTGGTACACAGCCCGGATGGCCGACAGCAACTCATCGCTGGCGGCATCCTTCAGAACGTAGCCGGAGCCGCCGGCCTCCAGGGTGTCGCGCAGGTAGCTGGCGTCGTCGTGCATGGTCAACGCCAGGATATAAACGTCGGGCTGAGCGGTCTTGATCCGGCGTGTGGCTTCGGGGCCACCCATACCGGGCATGGTGACATCCATCAGGATGACGTCCGGCTGAAGCGCCCGCGCCATGTCCACCGCCTGTTGGCCGTTCTCGGCTTCGCCGATCACCTCCATGTCAGCTTCGGCGTTCAACAAAGCCCGCAGGCCGGCCCGCAGTACGGCATGGTCATCCACCAGCAGCAGTCTAATACTTCGACTGCGCTCAGAATTGGTCCTGCTCATGCTATGCCTCATTCAATACAGGTTAAGCGTTCAGGTGACCGGCACTTCCAAACCAGTTTTCATTCGACGACCGCCTCTACTGCCCCGGTTGTACTCACATGTGGTCCGATTTCGCAAGTGCCGGTCACCTTATTCGCCTATTCTTGAGACTCAGTAGATGAGAATTTTAGCTCTTGACCGGTC
>JBHHXF010000849.1:0-1563 GCA_046756905.1 Anaerolineae bacterium
GTTTTACGTTTCACGACCTAGTTGGTCTGCGGACGGCATTTCGGCTATAATCCTGTTATGGTTCAACAACCCATCCGTTACCCTGTGCCGGCCGGCACTGTTCACGTGGAGGAAGTCATCAAACGCTCGCGGTTTATCGGCACTGCCGGCCCGGCCGCCACCGTGAACGAGGCGCAGGCATTCATCGCCGAGATGCAGGCACGCTATCGGGATGCCACACACAATGCTTGGGCCTTCGCCGTCGGTGTTGGCGACGGATCAGAGCGCGGGATGAGCGATGATGGCGAGCCTGGCGGGACCGCCGGGCAACCCATACTGGCGCGAATCGACGGCAGCGGCCTGGGGGATTTGGTGGTGGTTGTCACGCGCTACTTCGGAGGAGTTAAGCTGGGAACCGGCGGGCTGGTGCGGGCGTACGGTGGCGTGGCCGGCGCAGCCATCAAAGCCCTGCCTGTTATAGAGAAGGTTAGGATGCGTAATATAAACCTCGAAGCGATACACTATAGCCATTACGGGCCGCTGCGTAGACTCATCACTGCCCATGGCGGCGAGGTCATCAATGAGGTATTCGGTACAGGTGTCGATCTTCAGGTGGCGATACCTCTGGACCGGCTGGTCTCCTTCAGCAACGCTGTTCGTGACGCCAGTTCCGGAGCCATTAAGATCGAGCCTGAGGATTGATGGGCCAGCTGCCAGACCTGGGCATGGTATGATCGCTTTAGACATGATACACAGAAGACCCGACCAGGAGCATCGATGGTGAATCACGACAATCAAGAATGGTACTCGCACGACGAGCAGCCCGAACCACAGCGCCGGCGTGTCAGCCTGACCCGGATGTTGGTCAATCTCATCCTGATCGTCCTTGCAGCCGGCGCCATCTTCGCATGTGCTGCGACAGTCGGCGTGGCCCGGCAAGGCCAACAGTTTTTCGACAACGTAACCAACCTGTTTGCGATCCCAACACCTGGCCCGACGGCCACACCCAAGATCGACATCGGGCCGGTGGTGTTGCACCAGATTCAGGGCCTCAGCGAGCTTGCCACAACGCGGTTCGGCATGCAGACGGTAGTCACAGCCAGCAAAGGTCGCACCCTCGGTCCTTTCGAGTTCGACACCCGGCTATTATACGTGGCATACGGCGAAGTGCGGGCCGGCATTGACCTGAATCTGCTGGGGCCGGCCGACATTGTTATACAGGATGATCGGTCTGTGACGGTCACACTGCCACCCCCACAGATTCTGGACTCGAAGATCGACGTGAATCGCTCTTATATCTACGATTATCAGCAGGGGGTTCTCTCCCCCGAAGCGCCGGAGCTACAAACGGAGGCCGAGCGCCAGGCACTGGAGCAGATCATCGCCGGCGCCTGCCAAAGCGACATTTTGGGCCAAGCCAACCAGCGGGCGGAACTCGCTATCTCCAAGCTGCTGGGCGTGATGAACTTCGAGGAGATTAGGGTGCAGACACGGATGCCCGAGCCGGGTGTGGACCCGTGCGCCGGCATCTCTGGTCAGTGACCAGTTATCGGTGATCAGTTATCAGTGACCAGTGACCAGTGA
>JBHHXF010000850.1:0-1559 GCA_046756905.1 Anaerolineae bacterium
CTCCTCTGTCAGAGCTTGCCCGGGAGGATGGATGAGTATTTGCCAATTCCCAACCTCAATGCAGCGCAGGTGAGTAGCCACCTGCTGGAGAACCCATGTCAATCCTATACCTGACCCCAGCGTCAATCGGCTACCTGACCCAGTTCATTCTGGCTTCGGCCATCGCCGGCTATTTCTTGTATCTGTCCCGCAGGTCCTGGCAGGGGGAGAGTAAATCTCTCCCCACGCTGCTCCTGGCCGGCGCGCTCACCTCTTTCGCCTGTGGTATCCTGCTGCTTTTCCTGGACGCTTCACTGGTGCGGGGTGTGAGGAACGGATCTGCCTGATGTTGAAGAGATGTTTGCATCTTCTCGAAAAATCGGGGCAGATAGACTTACTGACTCAGATTACCATCAACCACAAAGTTATGGCTGGTAAGATCGTGACTTTAGTTGTATAATTACGCTATGTTACACCGTCATCTCACCCATCAACAGTTCACTCTCGCCGCTATCGACGACGTGATCGCTCGCGGCAAGCGCCGAGATTGGGCCGAGTTGCGCCGGGCGGCGCTCCAAGACCGGGCAGTACTGGAGAAAGTGCTACGGGTGTGCCGTGCGCACATCGCCGATCCCTATGCCCAACGCTACCATTTCTGGAAACAGTATGCCGAACGGTACCTTGCCTGAGTGGGAACAGGTTCTTTCCTCCGCTGCTCGTTTGCAGCGCATCCTGCCGGAGACCGTTCTCGTGGGCGGAACTGCCGCCGCGGTGTATGCCGAACATCGCCTGTCCACCGACGCTGATCACGTTCTGACCAACCTCCGGCAGCGCTTCGACCAGGTGCTGGCCGAACTGGAATCGGTCGCCGGCTGGAAGACGGCCCGCGTTACGCGGCCTGTCCAGATTCTTGGTAGCCTGGACGGCATCGAAACCGGGGTACGGCAGTTGATCCGGGATGAGCCGCTGGAAACCGTGCAGATCGAATACCTGGGCGAGAAGATCACCATCCCAACAGAAGCCGAGATTCTGCGGATCAAGGGAGTGCTGATTCTCAAGCGGAACGCGACGCGTGACTATCTCGATTTCGTCGCCCTGGCCGATCACATGGGCGCTAAGAAAATGGTCGAGGCTCTGCGGTCTTTCGACCATCTCTACCCTCAGCCGAACGACGAATCGGCTTTGCAACAGTTACAGATTCAACTGGCGCAGCCGCTGCCCTACGACCTCGAAGAACTCAACCTGGCCGAATACAAGAATCTTGACTCGCGCTGGCGCAACTGGCAGACCGTCAAGGCAGCGTGCGCCGATTACGCCACCCTCATCTTTGATTGCATCGTTGGCCTGGAGGATTGAAGTCTACTTCTTTCTTTGCTACGTTGGCTCGGGGAATCGTAGTCCGAGAGGAACCCCCACCCCCCCCATTGCGACCCGCTGTGTTGCCCTGAAAACCGTATTTTGTTGCTCGACGGGAAATGGGCGCCAAGGGGGCGGTTATTCGGTCGGTTGGATGAGTCTCAGTCCGTGCCCGCGCAGCACCTCTATATACTCCTGGCGGGGTAGTTCATCTGGCTCACTGT
>JBHHXF010000851.1:0-1557 GCA_046756905.1 Anaerolineae bacterium
ATGACGGCCATAGGCCGCAGTTGGGCCACTTTCTTTGCGATGCCGGCCCGACTCACCACATCCACCACCTGATCCACGTCCTTGTAGGCGATCGGGGCTTCTTCGGCCAGGCCGGCCATGCTGCCGGCGCGTATCTCGATACCCCGACCTTCCAGCTCCTCTCGCAGGTCGGCTCCCCACACTGTCTTCTTCGCCTTGGTGCGGCTCATCGTCCGGCCGGCCCCGTGACACGTCGAGCCGAAGCTTTGATCCATGGAACCCTGCGTCCCGACTAGGACCCAGGATGAGGTGCCCATGGAGCCTGGGACCAGCACTGGCTGCCCCACGGCGCGGTATTCCGCCGGCAGCCCTGCGAAACCGGGGCCGAAGGCGCGTGTGGCACCCTTGCGATGGACGCACACTTCCACCATCTCGCCCTCAACTGGATGCTGCTCAACCTTGCCCATGTTGTGAGCGATGTCGTAGATCTGAAATATGTCCCAGCGGTGTCCTGAGCCTGTCGAAGGGTTGCGGACCTTGCCGGCCAGGACTTCCTCGAAACTGCGGCGCACATAGTGGGCCAACACCTGCCGGTTGGCAAAGGCATAGTTGGCGGCACACTTCATGGCCGCCAGATAGTCTTGACCCTCCGGCGACTGGAAGGGCGCGTAGACCAACTCGCGGTCAGGCAACTGGATGCCGTACTTCTTCAGGCTCTTCTGGAACCGGCGCACGTAGTCGGTGCAGACCTGGTGACCGAACCCACGGGAGCCGCAGTGAATCTGTACTACGATCTGGCCCGGAAAGAGACCCATGGCGTCGGCGGCCGCCTCGTCGAAGGTGGCGACAACCTCATCAACCTCGATGAAGTGGTTGCCGGCGCCCAGGGTGCCCACCTGGTTCTTGCCCCGCTTCTTCGCTCTCTCACTCACCTTGGCGGGGTCCGCGCCCTGTAACCGGCCACTTTCTTCCGTGCGCGGGAGGTCTTCTGGTCGGGCAAAGCCGGCCCGCAGCGCCCACTGGGATCCGCTAGCCAGGAGATCATCGATCTCCCGCTTCGACAGACGAACGTGGCCCGACTTGCCCACACCGCTCGGGCAGTTCTTGTAGATGGCCGTAGCCAGGCCTGCGAGAGCGTCGCCCATCTCCTCGCGGTCGATACTGGTGCCCAGCAGTCGGACCCCACAATTCACGTCATAGCCCACGCCTCCGGGTGAGATCACCCCATCCGCCGTGCGGCTGGCAACCACACCCCCGATGGGGAAGCCATAGCCCTGATGAATGTCCGGCATAGCCAATGCGTACTTGACCAAGCCAGGCAATGTTGCTGAATTCACCAACTGCTCAACTGAACGGTCCTTTAGAATCGCGTCGAGCATCTTTTCGCTGGCGTAGAGCCGTGCCGGCACCGTCATATCATCGCGGAATTCCTTGGGTACTTCCCAAAGAACATCGCTCAATCGCCTGAAATCCTGTTTCCCAACCATCGTCTCGCCCCTCCTAATGTCTCATCCCATCACCCTACACCCAGCATCCCGCATCCTGTTCGGCAAGGTCTCCAGACCGCCGCCGGTGAGG
>JBHHXF010000852.1:0-1552 GCA_046756905.1 Anaerolineae bacterium
CGCTTCAGAACCTTGCCGGCCGGCGTGCGCGGCAGCGGCTGCTCGGTGATCGCCAACTGCTTCGGAATCTTGTAGCGGGCCAGCTTCCCCTCACAGAACTCCTGTATCTCTTCCAGCGTGAGGCTCTCGCCCTCCTTGAAGCGTGCCACTGCCACCGGCACCTCGCCCCACTCGGGATCAGGCCGGCCGATAACCGTCACTTCGGCCAGTTGCGGCAGGCCGTGCAGCACATCCTCCACCTCAGCCGGATAGATGTTCTCCCCGCCGCTGATGATCATGTCTTTCAGGCGGTCCGCGATGTAGATGTAGCCTTCGTCATCCAGCCGGGCCAGGTCCCCGGTGTGTAGCCAACCGTTCTCGATAGTCTCGGCGGTTGCCTCTGGATTGTTCCAGTACTCCAGCATGACGTGGGGCGCACGGACCAGCAGCTCGCCGATTTCGCCAGGAGCCACGTCCTGCCCGGCTGCATCGACGACGCGCACGTCGGTGTGGAACATGGGCAGACCGGTAGAGCCCACTTTCTCCAGAGCTTTCGCAGCGCCCAACACCGCCACACCCCCCGTGGCCTCGGTGAGGCCGTAGACCTGCTGAATGGCGATACCCTGGTCCACCCAGGCATGGATGAGGGGCACCGGCACCGGAGCTGTACCCACCAATGCCCAGCGCACGCTGGACAGATCGTAGTCGCCCAGGTTGGGTACCTGCAGCATGAAGTTGAGCATGGCCGGCACTGCCAGGAAGGAATTGACCGCCTCATCCTGGACAGTTTGCAGGAAGCCGGCCGGATCGAAGGCCCGCATCAGCACGGTGGTAGAGCCCACGTGGATGTCAATAATCACGTAGATAAGGGCGCCGATGTGGAACAACGGCAGGGCCACCAACACCCGGTCGTCCTGCCGCCAGTCCAGGCTGCGGCTGACGGTGCACGAATCCCAGAACAGGTTGGCGTGGGATAGCACGGCCCCTTTGGGGCGTCCCGTGGTGCCGGACGTGTACATGATGGTCAGGGGATCGTCGCCCTCACCGACTGCCTCGGGCTCCGTCGTGGGCTGACCGGCCAACAGACCCTCGTAGGCATGATCGCCGGCCGGTGAATCTTCCCCCACAAACACGTAGGTCTTGGCCGGGATGTCCCCTCGGATGGCCGCCACCGCCTCGCGGAACTCAGCCCCGTAGACCAAGGTGCTGATCCCGCTATCGTTGGCGATGTAGGCCAATTCCGGCGGCGCCAGCCGCCAGTTGAGCGGCACAACGATGGCGCCCAATTTGGCCAGTCCGAAGAAGGTCTCCAGGAACTCCGGCCCGTTCATGAGGAGCAGACCCACCCGATCGCCTGGCTTCACGCCCAGGCCGGCGAGGGCGCGGGCTGCCTGGTTGGCTCGCCGGTTCCACTCCCCATAGCTGATGTGCCGGCCCGCGAAAGCGAGACCCTCTCTATCCGGATCCAGGAGCGCTCGTTTAGCCAGAAACAGACCAATGTTCGTTTTCATCTCCCGCCTCCTTTCGGGGTGCGTTGGCAGTACATGCCAAGTTGTGAATTTCGTCTCCCGAT
>JBHHXF010000853.1:0-1552 GCA_046756905.1 Anaerolineae bacterium
AGCATGCGCGGGAAGGGGATCGTTTCGCGGACATGCTCAATGCCGCAAATCCAGGCGACGGTCCGCTCAACGCCCAGGCCGAAACCGGAATGGGGCACCGATCCGTAGCGCCGCAAATCCAGGTACCATTCGTAAGCTTCGCGAGGCAGGTTGTGCTCCTCGATGCGTTGCTCCAGCAGTTCCACGCCGGCGGCGCGCTGTCCACCGCCGATGATCTCGCCATACCCCTCGGGCGCCAGCAGGTCGGCCGAGCGGCAGACCTCTGGCCGGCCTTCCACCGCCTCCATGTAGAATGCCTTGCACTGGCTCGGATAGTGGTACACAAACACCGGCCGGTCGAACTGCGCCGAGATCACGGTCTCGTGGGGCGCACCGAAGTCATCACCCCACTCGAAGTCTTCGAAGCCGTTCTGGTGCAAGATCTCCACGGCCTCGTCGTACGAAATCCGGGGGAAGGGCGGCTGCACCGCCTCCAGCCGGCTCACGTCCCGCTCCAGCACAGCGGCGAGCAGGTCGCGATGCTTCTCCAGCGTCGTCTGAACCGTGTACGTGACCATCTGCTCGGCCACGTCCATGTAGTCCTCGAGATCGGCGTAGGCCATCTCCGGCTCCACCATCCAGAACTCGGTGAGATGCCGGCGCGTCTTCGATTTCTCCGCACGGAACGTCGGCCCGAAGCAGTAGACTTTGCCAAAGGCCATGATGTTGGCCTCGTTGTAGAGCTGCCCGCTCTGGGTGAGATAGGCCGGCTCGCCGAAGTAGTCGGTCTCGAAGAGCGTAGTTGTGCCCTCGACGGCCGCCGGCGTGAGAATCGGCGTGTCCATGTTCAGGAAGCCGTGATCGTCCAGCCAATCTCGAATCGCACGAATGGTTGTCGCACGAATTCGTAGGACAGCGTTCTGTCGTGGTGTCCGAATCCACAGATGGCGGTTCTCCATCAAGAAGCCGGTGCCGTGCTCCTTCGGCTGGATCGGGTAGTCCAGGTCGGCAATGTGCACCGCTTCCAGGTCGGAAACGTCGATCTCGTAGCCGCTCGGGGCGCGTTCATCTGCCCGCGCGGTGCCGGTAACGATCAACGATGACTCCAGTGTCAGGCCGGCGGCCGCTTCCCACACCTCGGGAGATACATTCTTCTTAAAGACGACAGCCTGTATGGTACCGGTTCCATCGCGGACGAGGATGAACTGCAGCCGGCCTTTGTCGGTTTTGTTGTAGACCCAGCCCTTGAGGGTGATTTCCTGGCCGACGTGGCCGGCGATGTGGTCGATGGTGACGTGCTGTGCCAATCTGATCCTCCAGTTTCTCGGTCTGTGTACGTGTGTGCTCCCCTCACGGACTAGATTATAGCATACGGTCCAACCAACGGCGAATGACCGACTAATCACGCGAACGGCTTCGGCGCTGGCAGGAGACACATCGCACTGAGCCGGAGGACGCAGTTGAAACGCTATATAGGTTGACCCTGTTCCCCTCCGGAATTGAGCGTATGCGCTCGAAAGCCGGCATTCTAACGCCCGGGCGATGTCTCAAGCTTGTCGAGGGGAGCACCTAG
>JBHHXF010000854.1:0-1549 GCA_046756905.1 Anaerolineae bacterium
CCACTGTCCACTGTCCACTGTCCGCTGACGCTGACGGGCAAAGGAGCAAGTATGACGCTGTCTCAAGAATTGGGGGTTGACACAGCTCCGCGCCACGCTGCTTTGGGGTTGAGCGACGAGGACGCGCTGCGCATCTATCGAGCTATGGTGCTGGCGCGGGCGCTGGATGAACGGACGTGGCTGTTAAATCGCCAGGGCTTCGGCCACTTCGCCGTGCCGGGCGCCGGCCACGAAGCAGCGGGGGCCGGATATATCCTGCACCTGTGGCCAGGGCAGGACTGGCTGGTGCCCCACTATCGCGACCTGGCCGGCCTGCTCCTCTACGGCCTGACGCCGCGCGACGTGCTGTGTAACTACCTGGCCCGAACCAATGATCCGGGCAGCGGTGGACGCCAGAACTACGCCCACTGGGGCCACAAGGAGTTGCAGATCAAGTCCATCTCCAGCCCCCAGGGGCCGGCCATGCCGCAGGCGGTGGGCCTGGCGCTGGCCCAGAAGATTCGCGGCGAGGACAACATCACGTTCTGCGGTTTCGGCGATGGGAGCAGCAGCAAGGGCGACGTCCACGAGGCGATGAATTTTGCGGCCATCCACAAGTGTCCCGTCGTCTTCTACTGCGAGAACAACGGTGTGGCCATCTCCGTGCCGGTGCAGCTCCAGATGGCGGTCGAGAATGTGGCCGACCGCGCCGCCGGCTACGGTTTCCCCGGCGTTGTCGTGGATGGCACCGATGTGCTGGCGGTGTACGCGGCGGCGAAGGAGGCTATAGAGCGGGCGCGGGCCGGCGAAGGTCCGACGCTGATCGAGGCCAAATGCCGGCGCCTGATGCCCCACACCAGCAACGACGACGACAGCTACCGCTCCCCGGAGGAATTGGAAGCCGCTCGTCAGGCGGATCCCATCCCGCGCTTCCGGTCCTACCTGGAGTCGGTGGGATTGCTGGACGACGACCTCGACGCACAGATTCGCGCAGAGGTGGCGGACGAGGTGGAGGAGGCCACGGAGTTCGCCATGAACAGCCCGCAGCCGGCGCCGGAGGACGCTCTCAAGTACGTCTACGCCGCCGATCCCAGGGGGTGATGGCCATGAGCGAAGAGCGTGTATCGGATAAAATCTACCGGCACATTGCCGGCGATCCGTTCGCGGACCGAATGGGAATTGAGCTGGAGGAGCTGCGGCCCGGCTACAGCCGTGTCTCCATGACTCTGGCGCCCGACATGGTGAACTTCCATGGCATCACCCACGGCGCAGCCATCTTCGCGCTGGTGGATGCGGCCTTTGCTGCGGCCGGCAATTCCCACGGCCAGGTGGCGGTGGCCCTGGATATGAGCATCTCCTTTGTCGCTGCTACGCAGCCGGGCCAACGCCTGGTGGCCGAAGCGCACGAGGAGCATTTGGGCCGGCGTACCGCTCTCTACCACATGACTGTGCGCGACGAGGACGGGCAGTTGGTCGCGTCTTCGCATGGTACGGTGTACCGCAAGCGAGAGGCGTTGGTGAAACGTGAAGCGTAAAACGTGATGATCGTGTTTGAGCTTTACGTTTCACG
>JBHHXF010000855.1:0-1547 GCA_046756905.1 Anaerolineae bacterium
CCCACGTGCACCGCGTGGCTGCTGGCCGACAGCCACTCGTACTCCAGGACGACGTCGATGGTCGTCTCATCCACAACAACCTCATAGTCGTCCGGAGGCAGGTCGTCGAAAGCAAAGGCGCCGTCCGCGGCCGTGGTTTGCCCTGCCCAGCGGCCCCGACCGCTCCTGAACAGCTCGATCCTTACACCGTCAATTCCGCTCTCGCCTGGATCATAGGCGCCGTCTTCATCGGTGTCTTCGTAGACCCGGCCACTGATGGAGCCCGGCGTGGCCGGGCTGACCGCGCCAAAGTCGATGACCAGCCTCGGAGCGTGGGAGCCAAATTCGCGACTGCGGAAGCTGCGACTGCTGGAAGCGCAGTCCGCGCAGCGAAGCTCCAGGCCGAAGTTGAAGGCTTCACGGGAAAGCCAACGCTGTACCAGGTCGGTTACATCCCAGGCGTATTCGCCGCCGCTGACAGGTCCTACCAGCGCGCCCACACCAATGTCCCTTGATACAGGTTTGTTGAGCCAGTTGGCTGTAGTCTCACTCCAGTGGTCGAGCACCTGCCACACATCCACAGGCAGCAGGTCATAGCCGGCGCTCGCATCTTCCAGGTAGACGACGAAGGTGGCGCTGTGGATGGCCGGCGGCACATCGGACAGGTCAAAGCGGAAGAGGCCCCGGTACTCCTGGCCGAACTCGTCGGCCCCCACGATCACCAACCGCTCGGAGCCGTGGGTGGACGACGGATCTCCTGCAGAGACATAAGTGTCGCCATAAGGATAAAGCGTCATCGGCAGTGCATCGTTTAGTTCCACCCGCAGCGAATAGGAGTTGATCGGGTCCACGCGACCGCCCGGTGTGACACGGACTCGGTACTCGCCGCCGGTGGTGGTTATGTGGGTCAAGTGACGGTCACTCGTGCCGGCGCCGCCGGCCCGCCCCACGATTGCTCCACTGGGATCAGCGATGGCCAACATGTAATTCTCGGGCAGGTTGTAGAGATCGACGTCGATTTGTTGACCAGGGCTCACATCGAACCGGAACCAATCTTGATCGCCACGGGGGCAGATGTACAGCCCGTACTGAGACACGCCGACCTCAATCTCCGCCGCCTCAGCGAAAGTGTCATTGGATTCGAAGCGGTCGTGCGTGCAGGTGGGGGTCGGTACTGGGGTTGCGGTCGGCGGGCGCGGTGTGGGCGTTGCGCCCGGCTCCAGCTTCAGGGCATAGGTCTTGTCAGGATCGAAAGCGCCGGCCACGCCGAAAACACGCACGCGATGGGCGCCCGTCATTTCGGGATCGCGAAACTCGATGCTCTCTGACGTTGTCCCACCGTTGCGCGAGCTGGCCATCAGCACACCCCGAGGATCGTATAGCTCCAGGTCATAATCGTGGGGCAACTCGTACAGCGATACATGGAGTTCCTGGTGCCGGAGGAGGTCGATGCTGAACCAATCCTGGTCGCCGGGCTCACAGATGTAGGCCTGGTAGGCCCCAGCACTGACCGGCCAGGCATCGGCGAAGGTCTCATTCGGCTCGTAGGGATCGGGGCAGGCCGGCCC
>JBHHXF010000856.1:0-1545 GCA_046756905.1 Anaerolineae bacterium
TGGAGGGGACAGAGAATAGGGGATCACTGAGCTCGCTCCTCGCGCTGCCCCCAGCGCTCGTGGTACACCATGTCGGGCAGGGGGTTGCGGCCTTGAACGCGCAGTACCCTGGTGCGGATGAACTGGCGGATAGGGCCTTCACCTGACAGCGTGGGGTAGCCGAAGGCGATGGCCACCTGGATCTCGTAGTCCTCTGGGATGCCCAGGATATGCCGGGCGCGCGCTTCGTCGTGCAGGCCGGTGGCACAAGAGCCTACGCCCTGATCCCAGCCGGCCAGCATCATGTTCTGGGCGGCGCGGCCGGCGTCGAAGGCGGCCCAGCGCCGGCGAGCGGCCGCGGTGCAGATGACCACCACGAAGGCGGCGCCGGCCAGGTGGCTGGCAAAGCGACCGCATTTGCTCAGAGCCTGCCTGGTCTCCTTCTCGCGGACCAGGATGAACCGCCAGGGTTGCAGGTTGCGGGCGGATCCGGCCAGCCGGCCGGCGTCCAGCACACGGTGGATGATGTCCTCGGACACGGGGCGCGGGTCGTAGTCGCGCACGGCGCGTTTGGTGCGGATCGTTGTCCAGGTATCAGTTGACATTGACATAAGCCATTGCCTCCTATGCAAATCTATCGCGCCGCACCTCAAGCTGCTGGTCGGGCTCATTTCTATTCGGTTGCAGAGGCCTGGAATTGCCCCAGGAAGTGGGTCACGTCTCGCTCGAGGTATGGGCGCAATCGGTGCGCCTTGTCCAGGTTGATGCGAAGCTGCTCGTGTTCGATGGGTGTGGCATAGGCGTGCCGAAAGAAGTGCCGGAAGCCGCGCAAGCTATTCAGGAGGGCGTAGCTTTCCTCGGAGAGCAGCGCCGGCCGCACGCCGGCGATGTCTTGTCGCATGCGTCTCAAGAGTTCGACGTGCCACCGGGGCGCATCGGTGATGCGGTTTTCGAAGTGGCCGGCAACGATCTTGAACAGGTCCTCTACCGCGTTGTAGAGGTTGTGAAGTTGGTAGGCCGCGCTTTCCAGTTGTCTCTCGTCCTCGGGAGACAGGCCGGCGGCCCGGTCTTCCAGCTTAGCGAAGATGTCATCGATCAAGCCCATCTGGCTCTCGATGTCGGACGTCAGGATAGCCAGGGTTTCTTTGTCCATTTGATTCCCTCATCTCGGATGCGATCGGCAAAGTGACATTTCCGCAGCTCAATGAAGTCTACGTCGCGTTCGAGCTCCATGGATAGGGCCGCCATCGCATCGAAGAACTGGGATGGGGCCATTTGCTCTACAGCAATATCGACGTCCGAATGCTCGCTAAACTGTCCCGCCCGGACGACGGATCCGAAGATATAGGCCTCCGAGATGCCATGTTGAGGGCCAAGCTGATCAAGGAGACGCAGCACTTGATGGAGGAGTGCCTGGCGCCGGCGTTCCCCATCAGCCTGCTGTTGTGCTATGGCGGCATCGAGTAAGGATGTATCGAAGGCCACTTTCCACGCTCCATCCGTTTCGATAGGTAGGTTCCTTGGCTTATCAATTATACCCCAGATGCCGGGGAGAACCGAAATCTG
>JBHHXF010000857.1:0-1538 GCA_046756905.1 Anaerolineae bacterium
GGTGTGTTGGCTACAGGCTTACTGGGCACTAGCCTGTATGTACTTCTGCTGGGGTACGTGATGTGGCGTGGACTCACAGGTCTGGGGCTGGTGCGCGGCCGCCGGAACAGTACATTGTTGATCTCTTCGGTCGTAGCCGGCGGGATATTAGGGGCTGTGGCCGCGCGGCTGGTAGGCGGTCGGTGGGGGCATGGAGCGGTTGGTTTACCATTGGGTTGGGTGGCCGGGCTGGGTCTCTATCTCACCTTCCACGCCTTCACCTCAAATGTCGGAGATGACCGTCTGGGTGATAATCAGTCGTGGCTCACGATGGCGTTGCTGTCGGGCCTGGTGGCGCACTTCATTGAAAGCCAGTTCAGCATCGTCGTAGCGGCATCGCAGGTCTGTTTGTGGCTGTTTAGCGCCGTGATCTTGCGTTGGGCTGAGGCCGGCTTCGCAATGGAGAGCGAAAGCGTCACGCAGCCTGACACAAGAAAGTCCAAGCTGCAGGAACATGGATCAGCAGGGTTGCCAGGACAAACCACGCTGATTTATGGGTTGCTGACCGGAGTGATACTTGTAACCCTCAGCTATGGATTCGTGATCCACAACTTTCCCATGGATGCCAAAGGCTGGGCTGTGGCAGGTCTGGTGATCATCGTATGGGCTGTGGGGGGCGGCCTTGCCTGGGCGCGAGCGGAGCGGAGTAGGGGGCAGGCTTTCTCCTGGGTTGGTTATGCTATAGTTTCTGTCGGTTTAACCTTGTTGTACCTGGCGCTGCACGTGATCATTTTGCCTCGCGCCGACTGGACGGGCGTTATCTATGTGTTTGCGGCTGCCCTGGCAGTTGTTGTAATAACCTTGGCCGTTGCTCTTAGCGGCGGTCTACCACAGCCGGCCGGCGGGTGGCTACATCCAAAGACATGGGTGTATCCGCTGGTTCTAATCGGCCTGATGGGTGTAGCTGTGGTGACGAATCTACGCCCGATTCGCGCAGACATGTACTACAAAGCAGCGTTGGTAGCAGAGAGAAAGGGTGAGATTGGGGGGACGATACCTGTGTTCCGTCGTGCCATCGAGCTGGCACCTTATCGGGAAGACTACTACCTGTCGCTGGCTCGGGCATCTCAGACCAGGGCAGAAGCCTCCCCCACCCTGACTGAGCAGACTGACTGGTGGCAACGGGCGGAAGGCGCGCTGAAAGATGCCCAGCAACTGAATCCATACAACTCTGACTATCCGGCGGCACTGGGGGAGGTGTATCGAATTCGGGGAGAGGGGGCGGCCGCGCCGGTGGAACGTGTGCGTTGGTTCGAGGACGCTTTGAAGTTTTATCGTCGGGCGCTGGAGTTAAGTCCTGAGCGGGCAGGCCAGCGGGTCGATCGGTTCGTATTGCAGGCGCAATTGGAACTGGGGGACGCGTATGCTGATCTAGGGTTGCCGGAGGCGGCTGTCGCCTCCTATCAAGAAGCCCGAGTCCTGGAGCCGGACGACTATCGGGTTCACCTGCGGCTGGCCGGGGTGCTTGAAGAGATGGGCCGGCATCAGGAGGCGCTGGC
>JBHHXF010000858.1:0-1537 GCA_046756905.1 Anaerolineae bacterium
AATCCAGAGTTCGCGACATAATGCACCTCAATGGGCCTCAGAGAGACGGGATGATTGCTGGGATGGAGGCCAGACATACCAGCGCCAACGATTTTCGATGCGCAAGCGATAGGCAAGCCATTGCCCGGAGCGGAGCGCCTGGAGAAACTGCTCCTGGGTCATTTCCAAACGCTTCGGGGCTTCTGGGAGCGGGATCATCTCCGGGCTGAGAGTGGCCGAGCCGTCCAATCGTTGCAGGTCTGCGGCGCTCACCCGCACCCACAAGGGGGAACCGGGGCGGCGTTGGTGTCCGGCCAGCAATCCCCGGCGGAACCAGTCGCCAATCACGGAGGGGGCCACGCCAAGACGTTGGACAGCTTCCTTGACGGGGATGAGACCATCGCCCCGCGGGCCTGGGTCGTCGGGGCGGTAGGGGCAGGCGGTGGGAATGCCGTTCTTGCGGCGTACCCCAAACACGCGTTCGCGGGTCCAGGGCAGGCCGGTGTAGGTGCGCACACCCTCGGCGTTGAGGATGCCCGCGATCTGGTCATCGGGGTGGTGCTGGGCCAGCTCCCGGATGCGGGCGAGCAGGGCGTGGTTGGTGCGGCGGCCAGGCTTGGGGCGGTGCGCTTTGACCAGGGTGTTCGCACCGGTGTGCCAGCGAATGTGGATGAGGCTCTTGTCCGGCTCGGTGACGGAGTCCAGGGTAACGTCCTGGATCAGGCCGCGCAGCAGGCGCTTGCGCTCCTGGTTGGAGGTGGTATCGGCGTGCCACAGGGCGGGCAGGTCTGCGGCCAGGTGGCGGATGAGGGTTTTGTCGCTTGCGCTCAGAGGGCTGATGGCCTGGGATTGCCCCTCGCTCCACTCCTGTTCCAACTGCGCCACGGTTTGCAGTTTCTCTTCCCAACGGCGCTCCAGTTCAGCGGCCACCAGGCGGTTGTCGGGGTCGACCTGCTGGTAGCGGCGGCGGGCCAGGTTGGCCTGGTAGCGGGCGCGCTCCAGACGAGACTGCCATTGTGCAGCTAACTGCCGGCTCTCGGCTTCGATGTCATCCACGGCAGCCAGAGCCGCTTCCAGGCGCGCGGGTTCGATAGCTTGCAGGAAGACCGCAGTCACGGCTGCGTCCACGTAGGGGGCCGTGAAGTACTGGCAGTTGGGGGCGTCGTACTGGTGCCTGGCCTGCCGGCAGACGTAGGCCGGACTTCGATTGTAGACCACCTGCATTCGGCGACCACAATGAGCGCAAAGCACCAGCCCCTGGAGCAAGGCGGCCCCACGCCGCGGCGCACCCTGGGATTGGAACACGCCCTGGGCATTCTGCTTCAACTGTTTCTGGTTCTGCACGTATTGCTCCCAGGTGATGTAGCCGGGAAAGGCCTCCTGGATCAGGACGGGCCATTCATCCATCGGTAGCTTGCGGGTGACGACCTTGCGCCCGGCACCGGGCAGGCGCACGTTGTGGTGCTTGCCGTAGGAGTAGGCCCCCGCGTAGGCCGGATGTTTGAGCATCTGGTAGATGGCCGAGTAGGACGGCTTGCCCCATTGTACCATCCCGCGC
>JBHHXF010000859.1:0-1533 GCA_046756905.1 Anaerolineae bacterium
GAAGGGCGCTGGGGGGTGGAGAACCAATACACCCGCTCTGTGTCCCGCGAGGGAAACGTGCCGGCACAGCAGTTGGTGCAGCAGGTTTTCGAGACAGGCAACCGCCAATGGCGAGGCATTGGCTCCATTCCCGGCAGTGGATACCGGCTGCGGCCGGAGTTCGCAGCCTTCGACGCCGAGCAACGCTTCGATGTAGCCGGCCTCACAGCTCAGGAGTCGGAACTGTGCATCGCCGGTGAGATCCTCCAGGGCCTGAAGAAGCCCCACGAGTGCACCGCCTTCGGCGCCCTCTGCACCCCGGAGCGACCTCTGGGCGCCCCCATGGTCTCCTCCGAAGGCGCCTGCGCTGCCTACTACCAGTACGGGCGAGTTGCGCAAACTGCGGATGGCTGAGGGCAAGAATACGCAATACGCAATACGCAATACGCAGTACTCTTTGCGTATTGCGTATTGCGTACTGCGTAAATAACATTCCTTGGAATACACGATGAACGCCGACCCTCACATCGACTTCACGGGCCTCCAGTGCCCCATCCCCATCAGCGACTACCCGACGGTGCTGCTGGCCCACGGCGGGGGAGGCCGGCTGACCCAGATGCTCATTGAGCGCATGTTCCTGCCGGCCTTCGACAACCCAACCCTGGAAACGCTCCACGACGGCGCAATCCTCAATGTGAACGGCGCGCGCCTGGCTTTCTCCACCGACTCCTTCGTCATCAGCCCCCTCTTCTTTCCCGGCGGCGACATCGGCTCGCTGGCCGTCCACGGCACGGTAAACGACCTGGCCATGTGCGGCGCGCGGCCCCTCAGCCTGTCCGCCGGCCTCATCCTGGAAGAAGGGCTGCCCATGGACGACCTGTGGCGTATCGTGCAATCCATGCAGCAGGCGGTACAGGCGACGGGTGTGTCCCTCGTCACCGGCGACACCAAAGTCGTTGATCGGGGCAAGGGGGACGGAGTGTTCATCAACACCACCGGCATCGGTCTCATCCCGAACGGCGTAAACGTCTCGCCGCGTCGTGCCCGACCGGGCGATGTGGTCATCGTCAGCGGGGCCATCGCCGTTCACGGCATCGCCATCATGTCGGTGCGCGAGGGGCTGGAATTTGAGACGACCTTGGAGAGCGACTCGGCCCCCCTGCACGAGTTAGTGGCGCGAGTGTTGGAGGTGGGGGGCGAGCAGGTGCACGTACTGCGGGACCCGACGCGGGGCGGTCTAGCCAGTGCGCTCAACGAAATCGCCGCGCAAGCAGGCGCCGGCATCCAGTTGGAAGAAGCCGGCATTCCCATCCAGGAGGAGGTGCGCGGGGCGTGTGAAATCCTGGGCCTGGACCCGCTGTACGTCGCCAATGAGGGGAAGTGCCTGGTGATCGTCGCACGAGAGGCTGCCGAACCAGTTCTGGCGGCGATGCGTGAGCACCCGCTGGGCCAGGAGGGGGCCATCATCGGAGAGGTGGTCGAAGCGCACGCCGGCAAGGTCTTCTTGCGCAGCCGCATCGGCGGCAGGCGAGTGGTAGACATGCTCAGCGGCGA
>JBHHXF010000860.1:0-1524 GCA_046756905.1 Anaerolineae bacterium
CATCGCATTAGCGGAGGGCCAGCAGTTGCCCAATCCCCATCAGGCCTTCAGCCGCGTTGTTTGCCAGTTCTATGAAGGGTTCGGGATAGAGGCCGATTACCAGAGTCATGACCAGAGAGACCACCAGGGCAGCCTGCAGCCACGTGCCCACTTGCACGGGCTCGGTCTCTGTCTCGCCCAGGAAGAACATCTCTTTCACCACGCCGAAGTAGTAGGCGACGGAGATTACGCCGTTTACGACCCCGATCGCGGCCAGCCCGTACAGCCTGGCATCAACGGCCGACAGGAATACCGAGAATTTTCCGATGAAGCCGGCTGTGGGGGGAATGCCTACCAGGCTTAGGAAGAAAATGAACATGGAGACGGCCATCAGTGGATGCCGGCGGATCAGCCCCCGGTAGGCAGTGATGGCTGACGAGCCTTCGGCGTTGTCGATGGCGATGACGATGGCGAATGCTCCCATGTTCGTAAACACGTAGGCAAATACATACAGCAGCGTGCTCGCCACCGCGTCGATGCCGGTCTCGCCGGCCGCCGAGAGGCTGGCGATTCCGATCAGCATATAGCCGGCCTGGGCAATGCTCGAATACGCCAGCAGCCGCTTGATGTCCTTCTGAACGATGGCAACCATGTTCCCCAGCGTCATGGTGATAATCGCAATACCGATCAAGACGCCGGTCCACTCCACATCGGCGTATGGCAGCGCCGTCAGGAAAACCCGCACCAACATGGCGAAGCCAACCGCCTTCGGGCCGATGGACAGGAACGCTGTGACGGGCGTCGGTGCGCCCTCGTACGCATCGGGGGACCATTGGTGGAAAGGCACTAACGCGATTTTGAAGGAAAATCCCGTGAGGAGAAGCATCGCAGCCGGCAAGGAGAAGGCTCGCAAGTTGCTGCCAAAGGCTGCGTCGGGTGATTGGAGCACCTGTGAGATTGCGGCAAGATTCGTGTGGCCGCTCAGGCCGTATAGCAGAGATGCACCGTACACCATGGCCGCGGTCGTGATCGAGCCGTAGAGAAAATACTTCACCGACGCCTCGCTGGACCGGATGTCCCCACGGAGCCAACCGGTGAGGATGTAGGAAGTGATGCTCAAGAACTCAATGGACAGAATCACCATGATCAGGTCGCTGGACCCGGCCATGAGCGTCATAGACAGAATGGTGAAAAGGAGCAGGCTGTAAAACTCACCCCGGTAGGAGCTTCGTTGCCTCAGGTAATCGACCGATCCCATGAGAATCAGGCCGCCAGTGATGATGGACACAATGCGAAAGAAAGTTGTAAACGGATCCACCACGAACATGCCCGAGAACAGAACCGCCGATTCTCCCCGAACCCACACGGCTGCGATCAGGGACAGGCCGAGTCCGACCAGGGTCAGGGTCGCCTGCCCGCGCTCCTGCCGGCGCACGAGCATATCGTAGCTGAGGACGATCAGCCCGAAGAGGGTGAGTATCAGTTCTGGTGAGAACAGCCTGAGGGTATCTGCTATACTCAATTCGTTGCCTCCGTGTAACTACT
>JBHHXF010000861.1:0-1523 GCA_046756905.1 Anaerolineae bacterium
TCCTTTTCCACAGACATCTCTCACCTCCTCAACCAGACTCAGTAGATCCAATTTTCGAGGAGTGAGGCACGCCTACGTGCCGAACGGAGCCGCACCTGGGGGTGCGGACTCCTCAAATCTGGATCTACTGAGACTACATAATGAGGCCTTCGCCCTGCCAGTCGCCTGGGGGCATCGCACCCTGCCGCTCGGCCCACTGCCCCACAATCCCTTGCTCTTCCAATTCCTGAATCTGGCTGGTCGAAAGCCCCAGAAGCTGGCGGAAAACGTATTCGTTGTGGAACCCCACCGGGCGCGCTGCCCAGCGGACCCGTCCCGGCGTCTCCGAGAGCTTGGGGGCCGGCCCATACTCCGTCAACTCGCCGTACAGCGGGTCCTGGAAACTCCAGACCGACCGACGGGTTCGCAGATGTTCACTCTCGTAGTGATCTTTGGCGTTCATCACCGGGCTGGCAGCGAAGCCATGCGTCGCTCCCAGGTCATCCAGCTCAGCCTTCGTCTTGCCGGCGGCCCACTCGGCGACGATTTCTGCCAGAGCCTCGTTGTTCTCCGCCTGAAGGCGCGATTTCAGTGTCCCGAAGCGCAAGTCCTGCGCCAGTTCTGGCCGGCCCATGGCTGTGCACAGCCCGCCGAAGGCTTCATCATCGCCGGCCGCAATCGCCACAAAGCCATCGGCGCACCGGAAGATCCCCGAAGGACTGATCGCCACGTCCCGGTTGCCATACCGCTCCCGCTCCTGGCCGGTCAGATGTTGGTAGACCCAGGTCCAGTCCAGGATGCGAATCAGACCCTCACCCTGAGAGTATTCGATGTACTGGCCCTTCCCCATGCGCTGGCGGTAGTGCAGCGCCGCCAGGATGGATATAGCGTTCATCAGCGCACCGAAAAAGTCGCCGATGTAGATGCCACTCTTCATGGGTGTACGCCCCGGAAAGCCGGTAATACTCGCCATCCCGCTTGCAGCCTGCGCCAGGAGATCGTACGAAGCCCGGCCCACCGAAAACGGACCCCACTGACCAAACCCGTTCGCTGCCAGGACAATGATCCGCGGGTTGATCTCGCGGAGCTGCCGGTATCCCAGCCCAAAAGCTTCCATGCCGCCGGCCCGCAAGTTCTCCACCACTACGTCCGACTTGGCCACCAGTTGGAGGAAGAGCTCCTTGCCTTCCTCATGGTGTAGGTCGATACCCACGTGGTATTTGCTGTGATTGACCGGCGTAAACCCGAAGCACAGGTTTCGCCAGAAGTAGCCTTCGGGCGGCACGTACCGCATGGTATCGCCGGCCGGCGGCAGCTCGACCTTGATGACCTCCGCACCGAACTCGGCCAGATAATCCGGTGTGGCCGGGCCCAGGATCAGGGTACATAGCTCGATGACCCGCAGCCCACGCAGCGCTTCCGGTTTCTGGAAGATCCTGGCGGGATCGAAAGCCTCAGCCGTCCACTCGAAGTAGGACTGCTCGTCACTCATGTCTATCCTCCATCAATTGGCTCAAAGCCACAGGGTCACAGGCACCACAGGG
>JBHHXF010000862.1:0-1515 GCA_046756905.1 Anaerolineae bacterium
GGCCGGCCGGAGCCGAGTCGCCCGTACCCGAATTATTTTCTCAAGGTTCATCAACCGCCGGCACACTTTAGTTGAGTTTATACGCCTTCTTCGCCAGCCCGTACGCAGCGTCGTAGATCATCTCCACGGCGTCGCCCATGTCCACGATGCCGCGCACGACCAGGCCGGCGATCCAGTTGCTCGCCGCGCGCCGCCACAGATCGTGTCGGGCCGGAATGGAGGGGAACGCGCGGGTGTCATCGTTGAACCCGGCGGTGTTGTAAAGGCCGGCGGTCTCCACAACTCGCTCCAGGTAACGCTGCATGCCGTTCAGGCTATCATGGAACCACCACGGCGGTCCCAGCCTGACGGCTGGATAGTGGCCGGCCAGGGGAGCCAGTTCCCGCGCATACGTCGTCTCATCCAGCGTAAAAAGGATGAGGGTCAACCGCGAATCGGTTCCGTACCGATTCAGCAGAGGCCGCAGGTTCCGCGTGAACTCCCCCTGGATGGGAATGTCCCCGCCTTTGTCAGGGCCGAAGCGCTCATAAACCAGTTGGTTGTGATTGCGGTACGCGCCGGGGTGAAACTGCATCACAAGCCCATCTTCGATACTCATTCTGGCGCTCTCCATGAGCATATGGCCCGTGAAGCGGGTGGCGTCCTCGGTGGTGGCCTGGCCCGCCAACCCTCGTTGGAAGATGGCCTCCGCCTCGCGTGTTGTGAGTTCCTCGGTGTAAGCTGTCAGGGCGGCGTGGTCGGTCGCCGTGGCCCCCATGCGCTTGAAGTAGGCTCGTCGGTCCTCCAGCGCCTGGATGTAGGCCCGAAAGCTGCTAATCTCGATTCCGGTGATGTCGCTGAGCGCCTGGATGTTCTCGCGCCAGCCGGGGGTCTCGATGTTCACAACCGCGTCTGGACGGAAAGTGGGCAGCACGCGCCCACCCCAGCCCGATTCGTGGATGGCCCGGTGGTGGTCCAGCGGGTCCGTGGCGGTGTCCGTCGTGCACAGAACTTCGATGTTGAACTGCTCAAACAGCTTGCGTGGTCGAAACGCCGGCGATGCGAGCCTGGCAGCAATCTGGTCATAGATGTCCTGGGCTGTTTCGCCAGTCAGCTTCTCCTGAATGCCGAAAACCGAGTGAAGTTCGTGCGTCAGCCATATCCCGGTGGGTGCGCCGCGAAACAAGTGGAAGTTCTCGGCGAAAATCTGCCATATCTTGCGGTGATCCTGCTCCACTGGGCCGCCATCTACCCGAGGGACGCCCAGGTCTTCCATCGCAATGCCCTGCGAATAGAGCATTCTGAAGATGTAGTGGTCGGGGATGAGGAGGAGTTCGGTGGGAGAACCAAAGGAGAAGTCCGGGTCAGCGAACATGCGCGGGTCAACGTGACCGTGAGGGCAGACGAGGGGCATATTCGCGACCGTGGCGTACAGGTGTTGGGCGATCTCGTTCTGCCGGGGGTTGGGGTCGAAGTAGCGATCGTCTGGCAGACCGATCTTGGGGCGGTCTTTCACGGGAAGCCTCCTTGCGAAAC
>JBHHXF010000863.1:0-1514 GCA_046756905.1 Anaerolineae bacterium
CGGATAAGCGGATGGCTGTCAGCGGATTGGCTTCGCCGGAGCGGATTAGCGGATGGGGAACGGATAGGTAAACTCACGGAGACACACGATGTTGTGGAAAGATTACTACTCGCCAACGACGGTTGATGAGGTGTTGGAGTTGTTGGCGGAATATGCCGGCCAAGCTCGCATCATCGCCGGCGGCACGGACCTGGTCATCGAGTTGGAGCGGGGCATCCGCCAGGCGCCGGTTCTCATCGACGTAACCCGCATTCCGGGTCTCGACAGGATCACGCTAGACAATGAGGGTCTCATCCATTTGGGGCCGGTGGTGACACACAACCATCTGGCCAACTCGGATCTGATCATTGGGCGGGCGTTCCCGCTCGCTCAGGCGGCCTGGAGCGTGGGCGGGCCGCAGATTCGCAACCGGGGGACGGTGGCCGGCAACGTGATCACGGCCTCGCCGGCCAACGACACCATCACGCCCCTCATGGCCCTGGATGCCTCCGTGACTCTGGCGAGCAAGCGGGGCCGGCGCACCATCGCCTTCGAGGATTTCTTCCTGGGTGTGCGCCAGACCTCCCTGGCCGATGACGAGATGCTGATCGACATCACATTTCCGGCGATGCGCGAGAGCGAACGGGGTTGCTTCATCAAGCTGGGCCTGCGGCGCGCCCAGGCGATTTCGGTGGTGAATATCGCCTGCGTGCTCGACTTCGATGGGGATAGAGTGACCCGCGCGCGTGTTACCCTGGGCTCTGTCGCACCGACGATCATTCGTGCGCCTGAAGCGGAGATGACGCTGGTCGGCTCGATCCTGAACGATGAGGCGATCGAAGAGGCGGCGCGCCTGGCCTCTCTTAGCGCGCAACCGATTGATGACTTGCGTGGCTCGGCGGCCTATCGTCGGGAGATGGTGCGGCGGTTGACGGCGCGGGCGCTGCGGCAACTGCGTGATGGCGCCGAGCGCGCAGACTGGCCGGCCAGGCGCGCCATGTTGTGGGGTCCGAACGGACCTCAGCCCAGCCGGCTGCCGGCCTCGATGTTTCACCAGAATGGTGGTGAGCAGCCCATTGAGGCTGTGGTGAATGGCCGGCCTGTGACCATTGCCGGGGCTGGCGGCAAGACCTTACTCGATGCCCTCCGCGATCACGTCGGCCTGCCCGGCACGAAAGAGGGGTGTGCCGAGGGCGAGTGTGGCGCGTGCACCGTGCTGCTGGACGGAATGGCCGTCGATGCCTGTCTGGTGCCGGCGCCGCGTGCCCACGGTGCGGAGATTGTTACCATCGAGGGGCTGGCGATCAAAGAGAACCCCAGCGTGGATGATCTGCACCCGCTGCAACGCGCTTTCATCTTCGAGGGCGGTGTTCAGTGTGGCTACTGCACGCCGGGCCTGATCATGGCCGGCGCGGCCCTGCTGCGCGAGAACCCGGCACCGACCATGGACGAAATCAAGCAGAGCATCGTCGGCAACCTGTGTCGGTGTACGGGGTACTATAAGGTCCTGTCGGCAATCGAGCGGGCGGCCGCCG
>JBHHXF010000864.1:0-1506 GCA_046756905.1 Anaerolineae bacterium
CAGTGATCAGTCATCAGTGATCAGTCATCAGTAGCTGGGATGTGGTTACTGATCACTGATTACTGATCACTGATGACTGATTACTGACTCCCAAGATTCCTTCAGCCGTCCACCTGACCAGCCTTGTCCGGGTGATCGTATTGTAGAGATCCTCCGAGCTTTTCGTGACTACCCGGATATAGTTGTCCGTAATGCCCTGCCAATGCCCATCACTGCGACTTTGTCCGTTGCGAGTATTACGCGACTCCCACAACACGTCGAGCCGCCGCCCCAGGAATCGCTGCTGAAATTGCCTGGTGCTTGCTTTGGCAACCTGCAGCATGGCGTCGACGCGAGCCTTCTTCTCCTGGTATGACACATGGGCCGGCAGCGAAGCCGCCTCCGTGCCCGGTCGGGCAGAGAATGGGAAGACGTGGACTTTCGCGAATTCCAGGCGCTCGACGAACTCCAGGCTCTGTTGGAACTCTTCGCGTGTCTCTCCTGGGAATCCAACGATCACATCGGTCGTGATGCCCACGCCGGGGATGGCCTGGCGGATCATCTCGATAACGCCGGCAAACCTCTCAGCGGTGTAGGGCCGACGCATCCGGCGGAGCGTCGCCGTGCAACCGCTCTGTAGCGACATGTGAACATGTCGACATAACCGTGAATCCATCCACAGGCCAAGCAAACGGTCATCGAATTCCCAGGGTGCGATGGAGGTCAGACGCAGTCGCGGTACGTCAGTCCACTCCAGGAGTGCGGTGGTGAGGTCGTACAGGCTGTGTCCGTTGGCTCTGTAGGAAGAAATCTGGACACCGGTGATGACGACTTCTTGAACCCCGCCGGCCACCAACTCTTGGACGTCTCGCACCACCTCATCAACGGAGTGGCTGCGTTCCGGACCCCGCGTGAAGGGAATGACACAGAAGGCGCAGCGCATGTTGCAGCCATCCTGAACCTTCACCAATGCTCGCGTGTTCCCGAATTCCAGTGGAGCAAATGGGGCTGGCAGCCGGAAGGTCGGGGTTGAGGGAGCATGGTCAAGCAGATGTTCGTGGATAATCTCAACCAGGCGGTCCTTCTGGTCGTTGTCGACAACCAGGTCGACGCCGGCCAACCTGGTCGCTTCGGCGGGCTCGGCCGTGGCGTAGCAGCCGGCCAGAACGGTTTTCACGCCTGGGTTCGTGCGCCGGCCCCGGCGCGCGACTTTGCGCGAGGTGCGAGCAGCCACGTGGGTGACAGTGCAGGAGTTGATGACGTGCAGGTCCGCCTCTTCGAGGGAGTTGACGATCTCGTGGCCGGCTGCCACAAACTTGCGCGCCAACTGCTCCAGCTCAGCCTGATTCAGTTTGCAGCCCAGATTCGTAAAATGCACACGCATGGGAATCCCAACAGCTCGTACCATCCAGTTCTATCAAGGCACAATCATGAATGGCGCATATACAAGTTGGGGGAGTACTCAGAAAAGGCCACGTCTAGCGCCGGCCGAGTAGGAGCCCCCTTCGACAACCCTTCGACAGGCTC
>JBHHXF010000865.1:0-1506 GCA_046756905.1 Anaerolineae bacterium
CACCAGCCGCCCAACCAGGGCCGCTCCTTCGACCTGGACAGCCTGGCCACCTTCATCGACTCGCTGCAAATCCCGCTGAGCCCGGCCCACGCCCACGGTGAGCCGCTGACCGAAGCCGAGCAGCGGGGCCAGGCGATTTTCGAAGACCCCGATTTGGGCTGTATCGACTGCCATCCGCCACCCTTCTACACCGACAGCCAGAAGCACGACGTGGGAACAGCCACGCCCGACGAGAAGATCGGCCCAGAGTTCGACACGCCGACGCTGCGCGGCCTGTACGACAGCGCCCCATACTTCCACGATGGCAGCGCCGGCACGCTGTACGATGCGCTAACTTTCCCTAGCTCGGAGAGCGAACACGACGTGCGTGGCGTGCTGACCGAAACGGAGATACAGGACCTGATCGCTTTTCTGGAGGCTTTGCCGTATGAGTGACAACCCTTGCGAAGGTTCCGCAGAGCCATTCACCGGAGAATCGCCGGCTCATGGAAATGGGACATGCTGATAAGACCGCCGCACAAACCTTCGCAAGGGTTCGGAGATGGAAGGGTCCAAGGCAACTTGTCACCCTGGCACAAAGGTGATAAAATCACTGCGGAGGTGAATTGCCATGTCTACAGTTGCCAAACGAACCCGTTTGACCATAGACCTGCCGGCGGACTTGAAACGCCGCCTGCGCCTCGTAGCGGCTCAGCGCGATGTTTCGATTCGTCAGTACATGTTGGAGACTATCGAGGAGCGACTGGCGAAGGACTGGGAGGAGCTGATAGAGCAAGAGGGGTTATTGGCCCTGACCGCCCAGGCCGACCCTGTTCTGGCGGAATTGTGGGACAACGAGAAGGATGCGGCTTATGACAAGTTGTGAACGGGGGGATGTCGTCCTGGTGCGTTTCGTCTTTGCTGACGAGACCGGGTCCAGGCGCCGTCCGGCTGTCATCGTGAGCACCAGTGACTACCACCAGGGCCGGCAGGAGGCGATCATGGTGGCCATCACCAGCAACGTAGATCGCCGGCTGGTGGGTGATCACCTGATCGCCGGCTGGCAAGAGGCCGGGTTGCTCTTCCCGTCAGTCGCCACGGCTATCATCCGAACAATCAAGCAGACGATGATCGAACGCCGGCTGGGGGGTATGCCGCCGGCGGACATGCAGGCCATCGAGGAAGAATTGAAGCACGTGTTGGGTCTCTGACTTGCTGATCGCTGTCAGACAGCCCTTGCGAAGGTTACGGATGGCCTTGCCAATAGAGCGATTCTCGGCTTGCGAGGACACTGCCGGCCCAGAATCACCTCGTGAACCCCTGGGCCGGGGCAGGCCTTCGCAAGGATTCGATTGGGGGTTTGCCATGCATGCTGGCAGAAGGGTGATCGCGTTCGCGTTTTCGCTGTTGGTCATCTGCGCTATCTTGCTTATCTTGCCCATCGGCGTGACCAGGGTGGCTTCGTTCTCCAGGATCACCCTTCCACGGGTCCAGGCCGGCGCCATCACGGTATCCGGCACCGTCTCT
>JBHHXF010000866.1:0-1505 GCA_046756905.1 Anaerolineae bacterium
TCAGGTTGATTGTTTCAACGACGAGTTTGGGTGTCCCCATGCTAGCGCTCCTCAGTCAGTCATCAGTGATCAGTAAACGGTGATCAGTAATCAGTATCGTGGTCGGATGTCTGGTGACTGATTACTGGTGACTGATCACTGATCACTGATCACTGTCCTACTGTCCTACGTTGATGTTCACGTACGCCGTCATGCCCCAGCGCAGCCGGCCATCCAACTGGTCGGACTCGACCCAGACGGTGTAGTTGGTGCCGCCCTGGCCCTGGGTGGCCATGGGTGCGATGCGTATAACCTCGCCCGGCAGGCGGACGTCGGGCAGGCTGTCGAAGGTGAGATCAACTGCCTGGCCTTCTGACACGCGGATGACGTCGGTCTCTCGCAGGTCGGTGGTTTCCACCCGCAGATGGCTCAGGTCGCCCAGGGTGACGATGGACTGCCCCGGCGCAATGACTTCGCCGATCTGAGCGGACACGGCTCCCACAGTGCCGGCGAAGGGAGCTCGCAGCGTGGCATGTTCCAACGACGTGCGTGCTGCGTCCAGCGCAGCTTGGGCCTGCTGGACCTGGGCCTCGGCCAGGGCGATCTGTTCAGTTGTGGGGCCGGCCTCCAGCGCGCTCAGTTGGTGCTCGGTCTGGGCGACGGCAGCTTCGGCCGCATCCACTTGGGATTGCAGCGCTGCTAACCGGGCGTCGGCGGCGGCCTTGGCTGCCTGCGCCGCTGAGACGGCTGCTGACGCTATCGCTTTGTCTTGAGCGGATGGGCCGGCTTGCAGTTGCTCGTACTGCACCTCGGCGGTTCGCACGCCGCCCTCGGCCTGAAGCACTGCCGCCTTGGCCGCGTCGTGGTCGGCCTTGCTGACGCCGATGTCACCCCGCTGCACCGCCCCGCCGATGCTGTCGCGCCGCGCCTGAGCGCCGTACAGTTGATCGCGCGCCGACTCCACCGCGATTCGAGCCAGGTCCAGCTCGTGCTGGGTCGGGCCGGCCAGCAGCTTGGCCTGCGCTGATAGGGCCCTGTCTACCTCAGCCTGAGCCCCCTGGGTATCTGCTTGGGCTGCATTCAACTGGGCTTGAGCCACAGCCAGTTGCGCCTTCGCCGCGGCAACAGCTTCGCGGGCCGCATCGATCTCCTGCGCGCGAGCGCCGGCCTTCACCTGTGCCAGTTGCGCCTGCGCGACAGCCAGGGCCGCCTCTGCCTGATCCGCCGTTGCCTCCAGCGTCGCCGAGTCCAGCCGGGCCAGCGTCTGGCCGGCCTCGACCGCGTCCCCCTCTTCCACGGCGACCTCGACCAGCCGGCCACCGATGCTGAAGCTCAGCTCCGCCCGGCGCGCCGGCAATATCTTGCCCGACGCCCAGACAACCGGTTCTGCCTCCTCGATGGGCGCAGCTTCTTCTTCCGGGGGGGTAGAGGCTATATTCAGCCGGCTATACCCAAAAACCGCCGCGATCCCCAACAGAATGATAATCAGTCCAAACCAGACCCGCCTGCTCATGCTAAGCCTCCTC
>JBHHXF010000867.1:0-1503 GCA_046756905.1 Anaerolineae bacterium
GCCATCAGCCATCCAGCCATCCCCCACCCCCCAGCCATCCAGCACCGTCCTGAGCCTGTCGAAGGGCCATCCAGCCATCCAGCCATCTCCAAACCAGGCGCAAGCGCAGGCCATGCTCCCAGACGCTCAGGACGATCTGGCAACGCTCAACGAGCTAACGCGCTACGCCATCGACGTGACAATCGACTTCGAGAACCTATCCTTCACCGGTCGGGAAGTTGTGAATTACACCAACGCGGAGCGCACGCCGTTGGACAAGCTGTACTTTCGGCTGTTTCCCAACGGCGGTCGCAGCTACGGGAACGGATCATTGACAGTTAGCGGTGTGACAGTAGATGGGAAACCCGTTGAACCCAAGCTGTCGCTGGAGGACACGGTGCTGGAGGTGCGACTGCCGGCCATCCTGAAGCGCGGCAAGTCCACCCAACTCGCGCTGGAATTTGAGGGAACCGTACCCCGCGACTTCGGCGGGTCGGGCGAACAGTCGGGGTATGGCATCTACAACTTCGCCGAGGGTGTGATGGCTCTCGCCGGCTGGTACCCCATTCTGGCGGTCTTCGATGACGAGGGTTGGAACCTGGACCCGACGTCGGCAACCGGTGATTCAGTCTTCAGCGATGCAGCATTCTACACTGTTAACCTCTCCACGCGCAGCAATCTCGTCGTTGCCGCGACTGGAGTTCAGACCAACCAGCAGTCCGAGAATGGTACGACACGCTACGAGTACGTGAGCGGACCGACCCGCGACTTTTTCATGATCCTGAGCCCCGACTTTGAGGTGACGACCGATTCGGTGGACGGCGTCGCCGTGAATTCGTACTACCTACCGGGGAAGGAGGCCGGCGGAGAGGCCGGACTGCGCATTGCCGCCGATGCATTGCGGACCTACACGCAGCGCTTCGGGCTCTACCCGTACGTCGAACTGGATGTGGTGGACGCGCCGATGAAGAATGCCGCCGGCGTTGAGTTTCCGGGCATCATTCTGATCGGAGACTTCCTCTATGACAACTACAACAACCCTTTCTTCGCAGTAGCCACTGCTCACGAGGTGGCTCACCAGTGGTGGTACAATGTAGTGGGCAATGACGTGATTGATGAGCCGTGGTTGGATGAGGCGTTAACCACCTATTCCTCGGCTGTGTACTTTCAGGACGTCACAGGACCAAGCGCCTTTCAGCAAAACCTGCAACAGTGGCGGCAGGGGTACGATCAGGCGGTCGAGAAAGGCCGAGATGACCTGATCACCCGGCCACTCGAATTCTGGGATCAGCCGGCTAACCGCGAATTCTACGGCGCCATCGTCTACCTAAAGGGCGCTCTCTTCTTCCAGGCTCTTCGTGACGAGATCGGCGACGAAGCCTTTTTCAAGGCGCTGCAAATGTACTACCAGACCAGGAAGTACAAGATCGCCACCACCGACGACTTGCTGAACGCATTTGAAGAGGCTGCCGGCCGGCAACTGGACATTGTCTTTGAGGAATGGTTGTATTCGGCCATGAGCTA
>JBHHXF010000868.1:0-1501 GCA_046756905.1 Anaerolineae bacterium
AAAATTGGATCTACTGAGTCTAGAATTCGGTGGCCGCAATGCGAATTGCCTTCGATCCTGTACCATAATTCCAGCATAAATGAAAGGCCGCAGTAAAATGTCAGACAATGATGTACCAACATACCAGAACTACATTGCCGGCGAGTGGGCGAATGCCGCATCCGCCGAGCAGTACGACATCTTCGACCCAGCGACGGGCGACGTAATTCATCGCGCCCAGAACTCCGACGTAGCAGACATGCAACAGGCCATCGATACCGCCAACGAGGCGTTCGAGACCACCGCGTGGCGCGAAGATGCCGAACTGCGCACCAAGGTGCTCTTCAAGCTAGCGGACGCCCTGCGGGGAGCCAATTCCACCCTCACACAGATTCTGATCAAGGAGGCCGGCAAGATCTTCCCCGTGGCGCGCGGCGAGGCGTTCATGACCGCCACGACCACGGAGCACTACGCCGGCCTGGCGCGCTGGATCTACGGCCGCTCCGCCGTCCCCACCCCCGACTCTTTGAGCATCCTGCTGCGAGAACCGGTCGGTGTTGTCGGGGTGATTGTGCCGTGGAACATGCCTCTGGCGCTGATGATCCGGTCGGTAGCGCCGGCGCTGGCCGCCGGCTGTGCGGTGGTCATCAAGCCGGCTGAATACACCACGGGCACCACCGCCGAATTCATGAAAGTCGTGGACAGCATCGAGGAGATCCCCAAGGGCATCGTCAACATGGTGGCCGGCGATGGTCCTGTGGTGGGCGCCGAACTGGCCCGGAGCGCGAAGGTGGACATGGTGGCCTTCACCGGCGGCACCGACACCGGCAAGGAGATCATGCGATCGGCTGCCAACAACCTGAAGAAGGTCTCTCTGGAGCTGGGCGGCAAGTCGCCCAACATCATCTTCCGCGATGCCGACTTCGACCGCGCGCTGAAGGGGGCGCTGAACGGGGCGGCGTTCTGGAACGCCGGCCAGGTGTGCACGGCCGGCTCCCGCGTGCTGGTGGAGTCTGCAATCCACGACCCGTTTATCGAGCACGTGCGGGAAGCGGTGCCCAAGATGCGCGTTGGGCCAGGCGGCGAGCGCGGCGTCGCCTGCGGGCCGATCATCTCCCAGAGCCAGCTTCAGCGCGTGCTGGAATACATCGAGGCCGGCAAGCAAGAGGCAGAGCTGGTCGTGGGTGGCGAGCGACTCACCGACGGCGACCTGGCGAAAGGCTATTTCGTCGCTCCCACCGTCTTCGACCGCGTCCCCCCCGATGCTCGCATTGCCCAGGAGGAAATCTTCGGCCCCGTCCTATCGGTGATGGAGTTCGACGACGTGGAACAGGCGGCCCAGATCGCCAACAACACGGAGTACGGGCTGGTGGCCGCCGTGTGGACCAACGACATCAACAAGGCCATGCAGTTGGCGAAGAAGGTGCGGGCCGGCACGATCTGGATCAATACCTATGGCAAGCTGTTCCAGACCATCGAGTTCGGCGGCTTCAAGCAGAGTGGTTTGGGGCGGGTGTATGGG